>JADFXK010000225.1 GCA_015233625.1 Deltaproteobacteria bacterium
TCACCACGATTTAAAGCTTTTTGAACATTTTGCCGAAGTTCAATAGAGTCGATGTAGTCCAGGACATAGAGTGTCTTGATAATATTGTCATATTCCCACAAATTCACTCAACGGATACACATGGAACTAATGAGGTCAATTTTGCAATTCTTCATTTTTTCGGATACCTTTTTGCGCCACGTTATAAAAATTTAGCCAACCGACCTAACATGATTTACAGTTTTAAGCATCCAAATGAACATGAAGAGTACATTCTCAAGCCTGTTCGTAAGCTCAACAAGCTGCTCATGAAAGAGGAATGGGATAATGTTCAAAGAATTATTGCTTCACTGGCCATGAAATCAACTACACAGGCGACAATTATTCGGAAACTGAGTTCCTATGAACGAAAAAACAGAACAAAGCGGGCATTGTGGGAATATGACAATATTATCAAGACACTCTATGTCCTGGACTACATTGACTCTATTGAACTTCGGCAAAATGTTCAAAAAGCTTTAAATCGTGGTGAAGCGTATCATCAATTAAGAAAGACTATTGCGTTTGCTCATTCGGGTAAATTCCGTGTCAAAACAGAATTGGAACAACAGATATGGAATGAATGTTCCAGGCTGATTGCCAATTGTATCATCTTTTATAACGGTTATATTCTTTCTGAATTGCTTAAAATAAAGGAAAAGCTCAACCGTTATGAAGACATCGAATTTATTAAAAAAATCTCTCCTGTTGCTTGGAGGCATATCAACTTGTACGGCAGATATGAATTCTTCAAGGAAGGAATCATTGATATAGAAAAAACCATCAGCATGCTCAGAGACTTGCCGTTATATGCCTGATCGATAAAAGCTTACTATACCTTTTCGCGGCGTTGTTCAAAAAACCCCATTATGTTCTTAAGCAATTTTTCTCACCTCCCGGCTAAGGCAATCGTTAAAAAAATGCTAATAAGTCAAAATTAGAATTGCTGTGACGATAAACTTATTGATCAATTGATTGTGGAACACAATAAGCACTATAATGACAGAATAGTTAGATTAAAAGAAGAATTATCACAAGAAGAACTCAATGTCCTTATATCTGAATTTGAGTCTCAAATCATTCCAACGAAACCTTCCATAGTAATTAAGCGGTTCCGGGAACATGGTCTGAATAACGTTACGGTAAAGGTAGAGTTTGATGATTACCTTGCAAAAAAACTTCTCACTCCAGAAGATTATGACTTGCTTGCTTACACCAAGGCAAAAGGTTACGAACTCGTTCAACAACCTGACAAGAAATATAAGATCGTGAGCCGCAACAAGTAGCCGTACGCTCCGGTGGCGGCGACTATGGCCATACATAAGTCGGCTGTGTGCTTTGAATGAATTCATCTTTTCTTCCTCCGTGCGGATCGGCACGGTCACCGGCTTATGAATCCCTTCCCCGTTCCACTTTCACCTTTCTTTCACTTTGACCCTGAAGGCCTCGCAATGATCTTTTTGGTGGACTTTTGGCCATCCGGGAACCCACAGTCGGGCTTTTGGCTTGTCGAACCGTCGGCAAAGACCACGGCCCTGGCAGCCGCCTGGTGAGAAGAAGCAGCAGAATGAGCAAGTCGGTTTGGTCATGGCTTCACCTCGGTTTCTCGCTTGATTTGGGCGTCCTGAGCCTTCTTTTTCGTCAAAATCGACGCCCTGAACTGATACAACGCCTGTGAACTGGTCTCTTTTAAGGCTGTATAGATCGCAGATGGATGATGTGAGGCGGGAAGAGGCGACTTGAAGTGACCGGCACCCCGGCGGTGATTGTTAGACATCGTTGGGGGAGAGCCTAAGCGATTGCCGGAGCGCCAGTCTTGGGTGACTATGTCATGAGAGGTCGGGAAAGACAAATAGTTTTTCTATTCAGATGAGCAATTGACCGGACGCCTCCGGCGACGGTCGCCCTTCGGTCCCAGGGAGAAAAGTCTGCGCAAAATGCCGGAAGCGCCGATCGTGACCACCATGCCAAAATCGACAGGGGAAGGCAAGCCCGAAAGAGCCTGTTTCGGGCCGAAAACCATGACGCAATGATTCAACCCCAAATCTGGGGACTGGAACTTCCTCCGGCCTTTTCACTCTTGACCGACGGCCAGCGTCATCGGTGTTGGAGTTGATCCTGATTGATCGTAATGACGTCAAGACGTAATAGCGTCATGCCTCCATGGCGTCATAATCAGAACCTACCCGCCTATCCCTGGCAACCCTTTTTCGGCAAATATCTTCGAGAGACCCCGCACTGCCAGCTTTTGAATGCTCGTGCCTTCGGATACGGCCAACTGATGGAGCCGCTCCCAGTCAGCACGTGAAAGACGTACGGTGAGAGATACCACATTGCCTTTTCCACGTTCTCGTTCTTGCGGGAGGGTTTCTGTACTGATGGGTTGCTCGGTTGGCGTGATAGCCGTCTTCCGGGTGAATGCAGACAATCCTGTTGGCTGTTTGCTCATCTCATCTGCTCCTTCAACCAGTCCCACAGTGATCTGATCTCTGAAGCCGCCTTGCCGTTACTTTCAAATTCCGTCACCGCCCGACCAGTTGCAATGGCTCTCGCAAATGCACGACGGTCGATGATTTCGACGGGAGCAACGGGAAGACCGTATTCTGCCAACACTGCCCGTGTCTCGGCTATCTCCGGAGCCCGAAACGGACACGCACTTAACACGAATACACCCTGAACCTTTGCTGCTTTCACAATTTCAAGGGTGCCGCTCACGGCGGCCAGGTCAAATGCACTTGGTCGGCACGGAATAACAACCAGGTCTACGGTCTGAGCGATACGGGCGGCGTCCGGTGCCGCATGGGGCGCCGTATCGATAATCGCAAACGCCATATCTTCGCTCCTGGCCGCTTCCAGTACCGTTGCCAGGTCGGAGGCGGCTGCCGTTGCCACAATGGGGGTATCGACCGTTCTTGCTTCACTCCAGGTTGTTGCGCTCTTCTGGAAGTCGGTATCTATGAGAACAACCCGTTCGCCCGACTCTTGTGCCGCTACAGAGGTATGAACGGCAAGGGTTGTTTTCCCGCTGCCGCCCTTTTGGCTGAGAAACGCTATTGATTTCATGGTCACCATGCCTTCTCGACGTCACGAACCATAACGTCAGTGCTTGAATATGATGATGGTCAACGTATCAACGAGAGGGGAAGATGATTCTCCCGACTAACCCCATCTTTATCATAGTGACTCCATGAATGCAAGACGTCTTGATGGCATGACGTCATTTTGTTTGCCCCTGGTCAAATAAGCTGGCCCCGGGGATGGTCATCATGCGGGATACTTCAATCGGGAAAGACAAATGGTTTTTCTATTCAGATGAGCAATTGACCGAGTGCTTCCGGCGGGGGTACCCGACCGTCGTTAGGAGAGGACGTTCATGCGGACGCCGAAAGTGCCAGTCGGCGATAACAATGCCATGATGAGGTGGATAAGGCAAAGGTTTTCGTAAGCGATCACAGCGGGGGCATGGCCCCGAAATAGCAATTTTTAAGAGTCTTCTTCGTCATCCGCAGGCGTTAGATTGGTTAAGTCACTAATAACCTGTCGTAGTTGTTCTAATTTGTCAATAGCTTCACTCACCTCGTCCTCGATTTCCCAGGCCAAGTCAAACATGTCCATGTCCGTCTTATGGTAATATTCGCCATTTATGATTTCATGGGCCTTGGTGTGAAGTTCCAAAAGCTTATCACGAAGTTCCGGCGGTCGGGGAACCCCCTTTCCATTGAATTGATCTGAAAACAGGCCACGCACCTGGTCGAGGATGTCAACGGCATCAAGTATCCGCATGGTTTCAAAATTTTCATAGAGTTCTTGTATTTTATCTTTGGTTAGTTTTCGTTCGGCCATACCGCCGTTCCTCTGTCGTCTTGATCGTTCTTTTTCTCGTGCCAGGGCTTTTCGTTCATCCTTGGTGTGCCAATCATCAAGTACCTTGATCGCCCACTCAATCTTTTCCCGCGGAACTTTGTCAAAAAGGGCCTCTTGGATAGTTTGATCTGAATTGGATGGGTCGGCAAGAATGCCAAGCATCCGAAATATTACATCATAAGCTTCTTGAACATCATTCGGCAGTATATCCTTAACATCATCAATGGCTTGCTGTAATTTTGTGACATATTCTGTCAATAGAGCGAGTCGTTTATCCATGTCGGCACCACCAAATTATATAAGCGAACCCCATCCGGCCTCATTGGGTTGGTGAATTACGCTGGATAATTGACCTGGTCAACTCAGCCGGGTAACAGGACGCCCTATTTCAACTTTTTCAATTTGACATTAACACCAGCTAAATCGAGAACTTCAGGATCAAACAGACCTCGCCACGCCAACACTTGTTCGTGCTCAGGGTGATCTCTGTCGTGAAAAGCTTCGAGGTACTCCCCATATCTCCAGATTCCGCCCACGTTTTCGGGAGGACAGGCCCGTTTACCGGCAAGGCAAACCGGATAATCCTTACCTTCTTCCCGAGGCAGTATTTTTTCGACCAGAATTTCATGGATCCAAGAATCACCAAAATCGTACTCGTAAAGAAACGTTGCCTTTTCCCTGGGCACCACGGCATAGAGCCTGGAACTCTTATCGTTTTTCATCTGAAGATCGTCAGTATCATAATCCGGATCCGGTTCACCATAATGTGTGTACCCTACGATAAACTGGTGAAGATGATAATCATCCCAACCCATGACGATTTGAAGGATTTTATGAAGCCTTCTCAAGGTGATGTTGCCTAACACTTCAAACCTTCTCCAGATCGGTGGTTTGCTGTCCTGTAAGGTCACTTTCAATCGGTAAATATTTACGACGTCTTTTGGCTTCTTCTTTACAACTTCTAATGTGTGATCTTTGTCAGGATGGCTTGTTTGCTTCGGCGGGACAACAGCCAGATGACGTTTGATCACCGGTTTGTTCGTTCCAAGGGCGCAGTGACCTTCCTGGAGCTCATTCAGTTCCGGATTGAATTCCGACGGGCGCAAACAGCGCACAGGTTCTCGGGATGGCCAAACCTTGAGGATATAAGCTGGGGCTTCAATCCCACTCTCAAGAGGAGCGCCAATCACCCAAGTAGGGAGGTTCATTTTGACGATATTGGGATACATCATCCGGGCGTAGTCTTCCAGCCGGTCAGGAGTGAAGTCATTCTCTCCGAAGATCAGCATAGCGACATGTGCGTCACAATGAAGGCACTGGAGTATTTTGTTTGCCACAATTTTTCCATGGCCGCCAAGTGGATGGGCTTCAGGAGACGGAGCTTTCGGAGAGCAACCCATCAAATGGTCAAATTGATTCATGAGATCACGAGTAAAAGGTTCAAGAATGGCCTGGCGGGTTACTGTCATCGGGTCTTCTGGGTAACTGGCAACTTCACAACTAATTTTAGCCTGCCCATGCGAATCCTGGATTGTAATGCGTCCCAACTCACCCAACTGTTGATGCCGAAAAATATAGGCCCAACACTTCTTGGAGAGCTTCTTCATGGACCAGGTAACCTCAGGAGGCAGCCGGAACTTCATTTTTACTTCCTCTTACACCGTTATTCAGATATCAAGAAGGTCGGTTCGTGTAATGGCAGGATATCTTTATTCTGATAACTTCATCCCCCGCTGGGCCAGCGCCGCCCGCACCACTTCTTCCAGGGTAATCGGACACAAAAATGCCGGAACAGCTTCACCTTCTGGTTTCATGGCAGCTTTCCTCAGCATTCCAATGGCCCGGTGTATCTCGCCAACAGAAACGTTGTATTTCTTGGCCAGCGTCTCTACGGTGTTAGAACCACGTTCCCAGGTATCAATAATTTCCAGGATATGAGAGACAGTCAGCTTGGCGTACCGTTTTTTGGCTTTGCCCGCTCTCTTGCGTGCCGGGCGCTCGGGGGTTGGGGTTTCACCTTCTGAAGATAGTCCGGCTTCCTCTGGCATCGGCTGGGGCGCTGCGTCCGATCCGGGCTGCTCCTGGGCGTGCCTGCTTTTGTGTTTACCCAAACCGGGCTTTGATTTCGCCACAAATCCGCAAATGTCGCACGTCAAAACATCAGGCATTACATTCCTCCACGTTTCTTTGATTTCGTTTTTGTTTTCGGCTGCGGCTCGATCACCACAGGAGCAGGATTGAGCTTTTCCCGGAGATTCGAGGAGTAGCTGAAAGTGACCACTCTGCGCTTGCTGAGGGTGATTTCTTCGCCGGTCGACGGATTGCGGCCCCGGCGCTCCCGCTTTTTCCTGATTGAGAATTTGCCAAAGCCACTGATAAGCAGGTCTTCCCCTTGCTCCAGTGTGGCTTTCATGATTTCAATGAGTGTTTCGACCGCCGTGACGGCTTCTTTCATCGGGAGTTCAAATTTTTCATTGAGAATATGAAC
This sequence comes from Deltaproteobacteria bacterium, assembly GCA_015233625.1. Classification (GTDB taxonomy): domain Bacteria; phylum Desulfobacterota; class JADFXK01; order JADFXK01; family JADFXK01; genus JADFXK01. Next base: position 6,371 of record JADFXK010000225.1, read on the forward strand.
AATGTCGGATTTGGTGAGGGTCATGGGGCAACGCTCCAGCGTAAGGGGTGAAGGAAAACTCGTTGATCTTACGTTGAAAAGAGATTTCAAGTCAATTAAAAAACCGCTCAGCTTGGAACAAAGCTTGCGGTTTAATCCGCTCAAACGGTTCCGAACGCCCCAGGAATTGCGGCAATAGGCAGGGTGGAAGGGTGGGGCGAATGAATAGGAAAAGGTTGACGTCTGTTTTCCTCAACCAGCAAAGGATGACGCCGTTTAGAGGCCAATTTAGAAAAACAAAAAAGATTTGACTTAGAAATTTTGAAGACTTATAATGATGACGATTTCTACTTGTATGTAGATAAACGTAGATCACGTCAAAACTACCCCTCAGAGGGATGACCATTGATCTAACGAGCAAAAAACAGGCCGGAAGTCGTCACGCCCTGGGCGGGATTTGCATCTTTACGGGTTTTGCTCGTGTGTACTCCGTGTGCATGCACAATCATACCTTATCACCATTAACTCAGCAGTATTGCTGAAATTCCGGATGCTATGGCTTCTAAAGATGTGACCATTCAAGACCATGACTATCAAAATTTGGTCAAAGACCTCAAAAGCATTATTGAAAAAGGCCATTATGAAGCTTACAAGGCCGTCGATAACATCGAAGAAGCAGAACGGGCATTAGAAGACGGAATAATGCATCATATTGAAATGTTTTTGAAAGAGTTGGGTGAAGGATTTTGTTTTGTC
>JADFXK010000226.1 GCA_015233625.1 Deltaproteobacteria bacterium
GCGGCGGCAGAGGTTCTTGATGGACAGGGTGTTCTTGACTCCTTCGGCCACCATGGCCATCCCGGACAGGATGTCGGTCAGCGTCCGGCCCCGGCCGATTTCGTAGCCGACGGAGTAGTTCCGGGAAAGCTTACTGGTGCAGGTCAAGACCAAATCGCCGATCCCGGCCAGGCCGGAGAAGGTCATGGGATTGGCGCCCAGGCGCTTGCCTAAGCGGGTGATCTCGGCCAGGCCGCGAGTGATCAGGGCCGCCCTGGTGTTGGAGCCCAGGTCCAGGCCGTCGATCATGCCTGAGGCGATGGCGATGACGTTTTTGATGGCCCCACCCAGTTCCACCCCGATGACATCCACACTGGTGTAGACCCGGAAATAGGGCCGGGAGAAGACTTCCTGAACCAGTTTCGCCACCTGCTTGTCATGGGAGGCCACAGTCACCGCGGTCGGTTTTTTGGCCACCACCTCTCGGGCAAAACTAGGCCCGGACAAGACGCAGATGTTCTTGTAAAAACTGCCAGGAAACACTTCTTCTAAGATTTCCGTGGGCAGGAGCCCCGTTTCGTTCTCGATCCCTTTGGTCGCACTGACTAAGACCGCCCCTTCTTTGACGCACCGGCAGACCTCTCCGGCCAGATTCCGGTAAATATGAGAGGGAAAAACCAGGACCGCCACCTCCGCCTCGGCCAAAGCCGCGTCCAGGGACCTGACTGGGGTTATACCCTCATGCAATTTGAATCCCGGCAAGAATGTCTTATTCTCCCGGTCAGTCAAGATCTGGGAGTAAACCTCTTGCTCATAGACCCACAGCTTCACCGGTCGGCCATTCCCGGCCAATAAATCAGCCAGGGCCGTACCCCAACTCCCGGCCCCGACCACGGTAACATTCTTTATTTCGGCTCCTGTTATCATTGCTCTCTAGGCTGCCTCCCGCTTCAGGCGTTCAACGACAATCTCGGAAGCCCGCAAGCGCATCTGGGCCAGATCATAATTCATTTGCATCCGCAGCCAGGTATCGGCCGTACTGCCGAACCCCTTTTCAAAGCGGATCGCCATTTCAGGCGTGACACTGCTACGCCCGGCTATGACGTTGTGCAGTTGCTGACGCGTGATGCCGAGGCCCTTGGCGGCTGCCGCGACACTCAAGCCCAGTTCGTCAAGGCATTCCTTAACGAGAAAACCGGGATGCACGGGGTTTTTCATATCCATAGTTTTCCCTCCCTCAATGATAATCGACAAAATTCACATCAAAAGCCTGGCCATCTTCAAAGCGGAAAATGATCCGCCAGTTCGCCCGGACAGTGACGGAAAAGAAATTCTTTCTGTCCCCTTTTAGGAGATGAAACCGAAAGGTCGGCAAATCCATGCCTTCAACCTCCTGGGCGGCGTGCAAGGTAGAAAGAATTATCCGGATACGCTCCAGCATATCCGGCGGCAATTTGCTTCCGTCGTCGCGCTCAAAGAACCGCTGCAATCCTTTATGGTGGAAGCTCTCAATCATTGGCTCTATTGTAAAGAGTAAAATTACATTTTACAAGAGTTTTTTATTCATTTTTCGAGCCTATCAGCATTTTTTCCCGATATCGGTGTGACTGTTGCCGAAATGGAGATGATCTCTCGATCCAGGCGTAAGTGTACGTCTTGCTTAGCTACCGGCATAACCAGTCGCGCCCTCGCCCAGTCTGGATGTCCGCCCGCCTCGTCTTCATCCCCGGCAATCAGCCGTTCGAGGTCTTCGTCCGTTGTGGCATCAACCTTGCTCAAATCAGTGCGGCTATCCGCTCGGTTGGCTTTAAGCTCTGCTGTCGTATAGCTCTTGATATTTTTGTCTTTCTTCATGGCGAACTCTTTGAAACAACATGGAAAATGCAGCCTCAACCTATTCTAACTCCGGGTCAATTTCAACCGGGTCGGGAGTGGGCTCCTCTTCCGGGGGTTCTTCGGCCATGCTGCAGGTGGTGATGGAGGCCACTTTTTCGCCCGTTTCCTGATCCATGTCCATCAGTTTGACGCCCTGGGTGACCCGCCCGATAACCGAGATGGAGCCGACGTTCATCCGGATAATCCGTCCGGTCTCGGTAATGATCATCAGATCGTCATCCGGCGTAACCTGCCTGACGCCGATCACCGGACCATTCTTGTCGGTTATCCTGACCGTGATCAAACCCCGACCGCCCCGCCGCTGCAGGCGGTATTCATCTTTTCCGGTTCGCTTGCCGAATCCCCTGGCCGTCACCGTCAGGATGGTGGCGTCAGACCGCAGCACGGCCATGCCCACGACCTGGTCATCTTCCTTAAGATCAATTCCGGTCACACCCCGGGCGGCCCGGCCGGTGGGCCGGATATCATCTTCAGTAAAGCGGATGGACATGCCCTCTCGGGTGCCCAGAAAGATGTCCGTTTGTCCGTCAGTCAGTCCGGCGGCAATCAACTCGTCGGTTTCGCCGATAATCAGGGCCGTCAATCCGCCCGGTCGGGGCCGGCTGAAGCTCATCAGGTCGGTTTTTTTAACGTACCCGTTCTTGGTGGCCATGACCACAAAGTGGTCCGATTTAAACTCATCTATCTTTAGGATGGCGGCCACTTTTTCTTCCGGCTGCAGCTTCAATAAATTAACAATGGCCTTGCCGCGTGAGGTCCGCCCCGCTTTGGGGATCTCATAGACCTTGAGCCAATGGACCCGACCCAGGTTGGTAAAAATCAGCAGATAATCATGGGTGGAAGCGACATACAACCATTCCACAAAATCTTCCTCTTTGGTCTCCACCCCGGTGACCCCTTTGCCGCCCCGTTTCTGGCTGCGGTAGAGGGTGATCTGATTTCGCTTAATATACCCGGTATGGGTGATGGTGACGACCATATCTTCTTCGGCGATCATGTCCTCGATGGTAATGTCTTCACTTACGCCGATAATCTCAGTCCGTCTGACGTCGGCGTAGTTGTCCCTTATTTCCTGAAGCTCATTCTTAATGATATCAAGGACGATTTCATCGCTGCTCAAAATTTTCCGGAGCCAGTCGATGTCTTTTTTAACTTGAGCCAGCTCTTCGAGTATTTTGTTGGATTCCAAGGCGGTCAGCCGGGACAATCGCAAATCAAGAATGGCCTGGGCTTGAATCTCCGACAATGCAAAAGCCGAAACCAAGGCGGCTTTAGCCTCCTTGGGGGCCGGGGCAGCCCGGATAATTCGAATTACCTCGTCCAGGTGGGACAGGGCAATGGCAAATCCTTCCAGAATATGGGCCCGTTCTTCGGCCTTTTTCAGATCGTATTTAGTCCGGCGAATAACCACATCTTGCCGGTGATTGATGAATAAATCCAATATCTGTCTGAGATTAAGAACCTCCGGCCGGCGATTGACAATGGCCAGAAAGATAATCCCAAAGGTGACCTGCATGGCGGTATAGGCATAAAGCTGGTTGGTGATCACTTCGGCCACCGCCTCTTTTTTCAGCTCGATGACCACGCGCATACCGTGCCGGTCCGATTCATCCCGGATGCCGAAGATGCCTTCGATCTTCTTTTCCTTAACCAATTCGACGATTTTTTCGATGAGCCTGGCTTTGTTGACCTGGTAAGGCAATTCATTAATGATAATCATGTCCCGGCCGCCGGTGTTTTCCACCTCCACTTTAGCCCGGAGTTTGATTATTCCTCTCCCGGTGGAATAAGCGTCATAGATCCCGGACCGACCATAAATGTAGGCGTAGGTAGGAAAATCAGGCCCGGGAATGTATTCCATTAATTCCGCGATGGTGATACCAGGATTGTCTATCAAGGCCACCAGTCCATCAATTACTTCGCCTAAATTGTGCGGCGGCACGTTGGTGGCCATCCCTACGGCAATACCTGAGGACCCGTTCACCAACAGGTTGGGAACTCGGGCGGGCATGACTTCCGGCTCGAACATGCTACCGTCATAAGTGGGATTAAACTCGACGGTATCCTTTTCCAAGTCGTTTAAAAATTCATGGGCGATCCGGCTCATCCTGACTTCGGTATACCGCATGGCCGCGGGGGGATCACCGTCAATGGATCCGAAATTCCCCTGACCGTCAACCAGGGGATAGCGCATGGAGAAATCCTGGGCCAACCGCACCAGAGTATCATACACGGCGGTGTCACCGTGGGGATGATACTTACCGATCGTGTCACCGACCACCCTGGCTGATTTCTTGTAGGGTTTGTTCCATTCATTCTTGAGTTCATGCATGGCAAAGAGGACGCGACGATGGACCGGTTTCAAGCCATCCCTGATATCTGGAATAGCCCGTCCGATAATCACGCTCATGGCGTAATCCATGTAGGACTTTTTAAGCTCGTCCTCGATGTTGATATCTATTTTTTGTAGTAATTCCATAGGTCGTTTACCTGGAAGCCAGACTCATGAGACTAATAAAAGTAAAAAAATTATCACTAAATATCCAACTCCGTCACATTCAAGGCGTGTTGGACGATGAAATCCCGGCGGGGCTCCACTTTGTCGCCCATCAGGATAGTAAAGATATCGCCGGCATCGACATAATTCCCAATTTTGACATTGAGCAGACACCGGGTGGCCGGGTTCATGGTGGTGTCCCACAGTTGCTCTGGATTCATTTCACCGAGACCTTTATAACGCTGGATGACCAATCCCTTTTTGCCTTCTTCCAACAAATATGCCAACAAGTCTCCGCGGGTTTGGAAGGTCACCCCCGGGCCATCTTCAGCCACCTGAAAAGGACCATGCCCATACTTCATGATACTCTCCCGGGATATTTTGGCGTTCTGATAATCTGGCGAGCCAAGGAATTTCCAGGTCAACCAGCATTTATCTTTGTCATCTTTGGTCGGGGCCACGGACAGATCAAAGGCATTATGTTCCTCATCCAACCGCATTTCCAGGATAGTGTAGCCGGCATCTTCCAACAACTCTCGTAAGCCCATAATTCGAACGTGATCAGCCAGTACCCCCCGGTCATGAATCCCGTTTTCCAACAGCATCTCCACGAAGCTATAAGTATATCCCCGGTTGATGATCCTGGCCAGGCATTCTTCAAATTTAATTATCTTTTTGAGAAGATCATCCAATTCCAGACCGCTTAACTTGATCCCGGTATCGACAATGGTCACGCTTTTTTTCTTGGTGACCCGAGCCATCAGGAATTCTTTGAATTTCTTTTCATCTCGAATATAATCCACATCCTTGTTGGTGGCCACCCGATAAAGGGGCGGCAAGGCAATGTACAGGTAGCCATTCTCCACCAGGTCGGGCATTTGCCGAAAAAAGAAGGTCAGCAACAGAGTCCGAATGTGTGACCCGTCGACGTCAGCATCGGTCATGATCACGACTTTATGGTACCTTAACTTTCTAAGGTTATAGTCATCATCGCCAATTCCGGTGCCCAGGGCGGTGATCATAGTCCTGATTTCCACACTGGACAGCATTTTATCATATCGGGCCTTTTCAACATTAAGAATCTTGCCTCTAAGGGGCAAAATGGCCTGGAACTTTCTATCCCGGCCTTGTTTGGCCGTGCCGCCGGCGGACTCTCCCTCAACAATATAAATTTCCGTCAGTTCAGGATCTTTTTCCTGACAATCAGCCAGCTTTCCCGGCAGGGTGCTGTCGGCCAGGATACCTTTTTTTCTGGCCAGCTCCCGGGCATGGCGGGCGGCTTCTCTGGCCCTGGCCGCATCGATCACCTTAGATACGATGCTCTTGGCCACATCAGGATTTTCTTCTAAAAATAATGATAGCTTATCATAGACCAGGTTCTCAACCAGACCCTTCACTTCGCTATTGCCCAGTTTGGTCTTGGTCTGTCCCTCAAATTGAGGCTGGCGGATTTGGACGCTGATGACAGCGGTTATCCCTTCCCGGACATCATCTCCGCTCAGCTTTTCTTTCAGGTTTTTGCCCAGGGGAATTTCGGCGACATAATTGTTGATCGCCCGAGTCAGGCCGGCTTTAAATCCGCTCAAATGGGTGCCGCCTTCACGCGTATTTATGTTATTGGCGAAACTAAAAATATTTTCGGTGTAACCGGTATTATATTGCAGAGCGACTTCGATCAAAAGGTCATCTTTGTCTCCTCTAACGAAAACCGGCCGCGGATGGATAGTATCCTTATTTCGATTCAGATACTCGACAAAGGAAATGATTCCACCTTCGTAGAAGAACTCATTCTTTTTCCCGTCCCGCTCGTCCTCGATTTCAATCCTGACGCCTTTGTTCAGAAAGGCCAGCTCCCTCATCCGCTGGGAGAGAATTTCATACACATAAGAAACTTCATTAAAAATCAACTTATCCGGCTTAAAGGTGACCTTTGTCCCCCGGCGGTTGGTCTTGCCGATAACCTGCAGCTCGGTGGTTTTATTCCCCCGTTCAAAGCGCTGAAAATAAACCTGACCCGACCGCCGGACCTCGACCTCCAAATACTCAGCCAGGGCGTTGACCACGGATATCCCCACCCCATGCAACCCGCCCGAGACTTTATAGGTCTGATTGTCGAATTTTCCACCCGCGTGCAATTTGGTCAAAACAACTTCCAGGGCCGAAACATTTTCCTTTTCGTGCATCTCCACCGGAATTCCGCGGCCGTCGTCTTCTACGGTGACGGCTTCGTCGGAATGAATGATCACCGTAATTTTTGAACAAAATCCGGCCAGGGTTTCATCAATGCTGTTATCTACCAATTCATAGACCAGGTGGTGCAACCCCTCCAACCCGGTGTTCCCGATATACATGGCCGGGCGGAGTCTTACCGGTTCAAGACCCTCGAGCACGGTAATCTTGTCGGCTCCATAGTCTTGCTCATCCTCATAGGATGACCCGACCGCCATCAAGCCGGTTTGTTCCTTCTTGTCAATCTCATGATCCATAGCAACCACTTCCCGATCCGGTAAAATAGAGCCCGGACACTAAATCTTCATGGGCATCATCACGCTTAGGTATCCAGGGTCGTTATCCCCGGTCACGATGCACGGACCCTCTGTAGCTGTGAAATTAATGTTGACCAGTTCGCTGGTCATGGCTGTCAGAGCCTCAATAAAAAACCTGGGGTTAAAGCCGATTTCCAAAGAAATATCCTCGCCGACCTCTACTTCCAGAAATTCTTTGC
>JADFXK010000227.1 GCA_015233625.1 Deltaproteobacteria bacterium
AGGAGACACAGCATTTGTTTTGATCTCGTCGGCACTAGTGATGCTCATGACACCGGGTTTAGCCCTGTTTTACGGAGGTATGGTCCGCAGCAAGAACGTTTTGGGCACGATTATGCAAAGCTTTATCATCTTGGGGCTCATCTCGGTGGAGTGGGTCTTGTGGGGCTACTCCATGTCTTTTGGACCGGACCTGGGCGGCTTCGTCGGAAACCTTAGTTGGTTCGGCCTGAACGGAGTGGGGATGGAACCCAAGGCTGAATATTCAAAAACTATTCCCCACCTGGCCTTCATGATTTTCCAGTGCATGTTCGCCGTGATTACTCCAGCCCTGATCACCGGGGCCATTGCCGAGCGAATGAAATTCGGCGCTTTTGTCCTGTTCACCCTGCTGTGGGCCACCCTGGTCTACAATCCCCTATGTCATTGGGTCTGGGGCGATGGCGGTTGGATCCGCAAAATGGGTGCCTTGGATTTTGCCGGCGGGACCGTGGTCCATATCAGTTCCGGTATCTCAGCGTTGGCCGCAGCCATATTCCTTGGCAAACGGCGTGGTTACGGCACCACCCATTTCATCCCGCACAACTTACCCATGACCATCACCGGAGCCGGGTTACTGTGGTTTGGATGGTTCGGTTTTAATGCCGGCAGCGCCTTGGCCGCCAACGGGTTAGCCGCCAGTGCCTTCGTGGTGACGCATATGGCCTCAGCCGCCGCCGCCTTAACCTGGATCCTGATGGAGAAATTGCATCGCGGAACACCGACTACTCTGGGCGCGGCCAGTGGCGCCGTGGCCGGACTCGTGGCCATTACGCCGGCCTCAGGCTTTGTCGGGGTGTTACCGTCCCTGGTTATCGGTGGATTGGCCGGCATGATTTGTTACGGCGGGGTGATGCTGAAGAGCAAACTGGGCTATGACGATTCCCTGGATGTGGTCGGTGTCCACTGCGTGGGCGGGACCTGGGGCGCTCTGGCCACCGGACTGTTTGCCAGCAAAGTCATTAACAGTGATGGTGCCGATGGTCTCTTTTTCGGAAATCCCAGTCAATTGTGGATCCAGTTTGTCGGTGTCGCCGTGACTATGGTCTTCGCCTTCGTCATGACCATCATTCTGCTTAAAGTGGTGGATGCCATTGTCGGTCTCAGGGTCAGCGATGAAGACGAAGTCAAAGGTCTTGACCTGAGTCAACACGACGAAACGGCCTATACCACAGGATGATGCAACGCCCACGGCCTGACCCGGAGGTAGTCGGTCCAGATCGGCTCCTCCGGACAGGTCCGATCCCATCGAGGCCAATTAAGAGACAATCCGTCGCTTAAGCCTTGTGGCCGGGGCTAATAATAGACTACTACCCTTACATAAGGATAAGTCATGGATTTACAACCATCATTAATAAAAACGCAAGATATTCCTGTCCCGGATTCAGCTTGTCCGGATCCGCCCAGGTTAAATATGCCGTGACGCACTTTAATAACTGATGTTCACAACTGTTGAGGAGAGAGGGAAATGAAGAAACTAATAAGTCTGCTCATCTTGATCGTTCTACTTACCCTGGCGGCCGCGGCGTTGGCTGATGGTCCGCCACCCAAACCGGACCCCTCCGGAGCCAATACCGGTGGCGCCGCCGATGTAGTTGGAGCTTCCGCTAATGCCCCGACAGCCGACGATATGAAGAAAATGGCGACCACTGAACCCCTGGCCACAAAGCTGGCCGATGTGATCGGCCACAACCGGATCGCCATCAACTTTGTCTGGACGCTCATCTGCGGTTTTCTGGTATTTTTCATGCAAGCCGGATTTGCCATGGTTGAGACCGGTTTCACCCAGGCCAAGAACGCCGGGCACACCATGGCCATGAACCTGATGGTTTATGTTATCGGGGTTATCGCCTACTGGATCTGCGGTTTTGCCTTGCAGATGGGTGGGGGCGGCGGGGCGCCGACTCTCGGTGGTGCGGTCTTGAACAATGAATTCGCCATTACTCTTTTTGGAAAAGAATTCGGTTTGTTCGGGATGAACGGCTTCTTCCTGTCCGGGGTAGGATATGACGTCGCGGTCTTTACCCTCTTTCTCTTCCAGGTGGTGTTTATGGACGCCACGGCCACCATCCCGACCGGGGCCATGGCCGAACGCTGGACCTTCAAGTCCTTCATCATTTACGCATTTTTCATTTCCGGTATTGTCTATCCCCTCTATGCCAACTGGGTTTGGGGAGGCGGCTGGTTGTCTCAATTAGGGAAGAATTTCGCCCTGGGCCATGGTTATGTCGATTTTGCCGGCTCTTCGGTAGTTCACATGTCTGGCGGCGTGGCCGCTCTGGCCGGGGCCATTATCCTGGGGCCGAGAATTGGCAAGTTTAAATCGGATGGGACCCCGGTGGCTATGCCGGGTCACCATATCCCCATGGCCGTGGTCGGCTGTATGGTCCTGGCCTTTGGCTGGTTCGGATTCAATACCGGTTCCACCCTGGCCGGTGGTGATCTGAGAATTGGTGTCGTTTGCGTCAACACCATGCTGGCCAGTTGTATGGCCGGTTTCTCCGCCATGATGTATATGTGGCTCAAATATGGCAAGCCGGATATCTCCATGTCGGCCAATGGCGTCCTGGCCGGACTCGTGGCCATTACAGCCCCTTGCGCTTATGTTAGTTCCGTCGGGGCGGCCATTATCGGATTGGTGGCCGGGGTCATCGTTTGCGTAGTCGTCTTCTTTGTGGAACGTGTTTTGAAGGTGGATGATCCCGTTGGGGCGGTGGCCGTGCACGGGGCTAACGGCGCCTGGGGTGTAATCTCTTTGGGTCTATTTGCCGACGGAACCTACGGCGACGCCATGAACAATATCCCTGGAACCGTCAAGGGGCTGTTTTATGGAGACTTCTCCCAGTTCATAGCCCAGGTCATCGGATGTCTCACCAACTTAGTGTTCGTGTTCACGGTGATGTTCGTGTTCTTCAAAGTATTGAATAAGATCACTCCGCTCCGCGTGCCGCCGGAAGTCGAGCAGCAGGGTCTGGATCAATATGAAGTCGCGGTCCTGGCTTACCCGGACTTTTCAGTAAAAACAAATTACAGATAATTCCCCGAAGTTGGGGTAAAGACGAAACCACCGGAAAATCCTTCCACCCCTTCAGAAAAAAGGCGATGGAGGGATTTTCCAACCATTTTTGAGGGAGGACGACAAATAGAATCCGAGACACCCCTTACCTCATTTAGAGGCGGGTGCAACAAAATCGTATCTAAACCAAATGGGGCTTCAAATCATGACCCGGCCATGACCTCGAGCAGAGGAACCGCCGATTCTTTACCTAGGCGATGTAGGGAAACCGTAAAATGGTGCATGTTAAATCGATCATCTATTTTATCGTCGCCGGGTTGTGTGAAATCGGAGGCGGCTATCTGGTCTGGCTCTGGCTACGCGAGCGGAGGAGTATTTGGTATGCCATGGGCGGGGCGATAGTCCTCTTTCTCTATGGAGTGATTCCGACCTTGCAGCCGGCCAATTTTGGTCGGGTCTACGCGGCTTATGGCGGTGTATTTATTGTCTTATCAATCATTTGGGGGTGGAAAATAGATGGGCTGGCCCCGGACAGATTTGATGTTATCGGAGGCCTGGTGTCATTGTGCGGCGTCGCAATAATTTTTTACTGGCCACGATCTTAGAGATGTTCATCCAGGTTGCTTATATAGATAGATAGAATTTCTATCGCGGTTCGTGTACAGCCTAGATAAAATAGCTATAAAGCAATAGCGCAAATTGGGGCGATTTAACCATTGCTACCTGTTTGCGTTTTTGCGCGTGGTAAATTTCACTATTTGTAACAAGCGGTATTTACACTTCTTTTATAATCAACTAATCATCAGGCAGATACGCCAAAGTCGACAACTGACCATTGTCGTCTTCAGCGTTTGAGGCAAAGGAGGTTATTTATAAATAGCGCGGGGTCTGACTTTCGACCAACAGGAGCTCACAAGGACGACCATTCGGGCTGTACCCAACCGGCGACAATGACCTTGGCCGGTGTCAGTCCGAACCTTAACTCCTGATAAAGTCCGGCACCCACATCAGAAAACGACAAAAACATGAAAAGGAGACTAACAAGTGATTAACGCAGGAGACACAGCATTCGTTTTGGTTTCGGCGGCTCTGGTGTTGTTGATGACACCGGGGTTGGCCATATTTTATGCAGGGATGGTCAGGGGCAAGAATGCCCTGGGCACGATCATGCACAGCTTTATCTTGATCTCGGTTATCAGTCTGGAGTGGATTTATCTGGGCTACAGTATGTCCTTTGGCCCGGACGTGGGTGGTCTGATCGGGGATTTTTCATGGTCGGGCCTCCTTCATGTCGGCGCGGCGCCTAACAAAGATTATGCCGCGACCATTCCTCATGTGGTCTTTATGATCTTTCAGTGCATGTTCGCCGTCATCACCCCGGCTCTGATTACCGGCGCGTTTGCCGAAAGAATGAAATTCGGCCCCTTCCTACTTTTCAGCCTACTTTGGGCCATCCTGGTCTATAATCCGGTATGTCACTGGGTCTGGGGCAATGGCGGCTGGCTCAAGGCCAAAGGGGTGATCGATTTTGCCGGCGGACTGGTGGTACATTTGACTTCAGGTGTGGCCGCCCTGGTCGCGGCTCTGGTGGTTGGTCCGCGCAAAGGCTACAATCAGGAGAGCTTCTTCCCCCACAACCTGCCCATGACTCTTCTGGGTACCGGGCTGCTCTGGTTCGGTTGGTTTGGTTTTAATGGCGGCAGTGCTCTGGCTGCGGATGCGATCGCCGGCAACGCTTTTGTGGCGACTCATTTTGCCGGGATGGCCGGGATGGCCATGTGGGTGGCCTTGGAATGGCTACTACGCGGAAAGCCCACCACCCTGGGCGCGGCCAGTGGGGCTGTGGCCGGGCTGGCTACGATTACACCGGCTTCCGGATTTGTCGGACCGAACTCGGCTGTCATTATCGGTTTACTGGCCGGGGCGTTATGCTACGGGGGCGTGATGGCTAAGAACAAGTTCGGTTATGACGATAGCCTGGACGTAGTGGGGATTCACGGCGTCAGCGGGATAATCGGGACCTTGTTCGCCGGAATTTTTGCCTCCAAGGCCGTCAACCCCAGTGGCCCGGATGGCCTGTTATTCGGTAATCCCGGCCAGTTCGGTACTCAAGTCCTGGCCGTGGCGGTCGTCCTTGGATACACCGTGGTGGTGACCTACATTATCATCAAAATCATTGACAAACTATTCGGTTTGCGGATAGCTTTGGATGATGAAATCGGCGGTATGGACATCAATCTGCACAGCGAATACGCTTACAAAGAATTAGATTAAGAAAATATCCGTCCCGGTCGTTTTCAACTCCGGCCGGGACAGACACCCCCAACCGGGAAAAAACCGGGACCGGGCAGAAAAAAACCGACCTAAGTAGAGGTGAGACCATGGCTAGTGATGATTGTTCCGGCTGTCCCTTTAAGTTGGCCCTGGATATCCTAAAAAACGCCAAAGTCGGCCAACACCTGAACAAACTGACCTTAGAATGCCTGTTGAGTCTTAGGGATCTGATTGATACCGCCATTGCCCAACTGGAAAAGACGGACAAGAGTGCCCAATCAGCCAGGAAGGTGCAAATCGACTGATTCCGCCTGGTTCATTGTCTGGTTCAATGCCTGGTTCAATGCCTGGTTCAATCTTCGATAAGCATAACCACGCCAGGCTTATGGGGGAATTGTCTCTTGACTTTATCCCTGGCCATCAGGCTGGTGGGGGTGAATTCAGGAAAAACGGCCAGGGTCAGCCCCATCCGGTCATCTTTTCCGGCCAGCGGCAACGAATCACATTCCGTTTTTAAACGTGTCAGCCTGTCCCGAGATGTCGAGCCGGTTTCGGCGACCATCCCCTTGGTCATGGCGATAAGTTCGGGGGACAAGGCCAATCCCGAGCCAACCACTGGATTGGGGCCGGCCTCTCCAAGCCTGTCTATGTACCGATCCAGCAGGACGTCCCAGGCGGCCCGGCTCCAGGTGAGGAAAACCCCTTCCAACCCCTGATCCGGGACCATGGCTTGCCAGGCGTCCAGCCTCTCCTCGATCAGAAACGGGCTGGTTTCGGCCCGCATTACCGAGCCGGCCAGGTCTCCCCCCCAAGGTTCTGGGGTAGCAATGCCAAACTCGGCCCCTTCGAGGAGCATATCCTCCAGTCGGTGTTCCAACCCGGACAGGTTCGAGACCAGGCCTTCTATTCCCTGAAGTTGTTGATCATGGTCATGGGCCAGGTTTAAGAATACGGCTCTTACTTGAGCTGTCTGGACCTCTTTGGCGGCCCGAGACTCGGTTAGGTCCACATCCGTGCCTTTCAACTTCAATTCCAGCCTGGTCACCCGCTCCTCCTCATCGTCTTCTTCCAAGGCCGAGGCGGATTTCAATTGCTTCAAGTAATCGGAGCCACCCAAAGCAGCCGCGGCGGATTTCATCTGGGTGATTTGCCGTTGCACCTCTTTAGCCGTCACTGGCGGCAATTCTCCGGCCTTGAGGACGACGTCGCCCGAAGCGACCTGATCCGCCAGGTCCGATCCTGGAGTGACGCCGGGCGGCAGAAAGATAACCAGGGGGCTGAAATAGGGCTGCAACGCCACCGCCAACTTCTGTTCCATCCAGGTAAAAGGAAAGACGATGGCCGGTATCTTGTCGGTTTGATTCATTCAAGTTTCTCCTCTAATTATCCCGCAAACAAAACTTAACTAGATGTTCTTCCTCGATCCGCCCTAGGGAGCCTTCCAGTTCCATATCAATTAAATGAGCATAGCACTCATTAAAGGCGATCATCTTTTCCAGCAGGCTGATCCCATCACTGAAGAGGGCTGTGGTAATCTCCTGGCAAGTTTTAGGACCGTCGGCCAGGATAGACCTAATGGTCCCCTTTCTCTTGTGATGGTGGTTAACAATCTCGTCAACCCTTTGCCCTGGGTCGGAAATATCTGAGCCATGCGCCGTCAAGGCCAAACGGGGATTAAGCACGGCCGTCCGGCGCAAAGAATCTAAGTAGGCCCCCAGGGGATTAGGATGGTCGATCTTTGAGCTGGCCGAGACGGTGGGGGTGATT
>JADFXK010000228.1 GCA_015233625.1 Deltaproteobacteria bacterium
ATCCTCCACAACAGCCTGACAGTTTGTGAGCATACCGGTTGTCGCCTTCCGCCTGGTCCAGGGTCTGGCCCTGTTGGCCGGTGGCCGGCCGGTACAACCGTTGTCTGGAGTCGTCGGCCACCCGCAGTTACCGCCATCCGGGCCGGACCTCTCCTGGGGAAACGATCAAGTACTCGGGTGAAATGTCGCCTAAACCCGAAGATACAGCTTGGTGTAACCCTCGGCTTCTTCAAATCCCAAGAAGTCATGATTGGCTCTTTTGGCAAAGGCCGGAATATCATTCTTGGTACCGGGGTCGGAACTGAACACCTCAATTATTTGTCCCTTCTTCAGTTCCTGGATAGCTTTTTTGGTTTTGAGCAGCGGCATAGGGCAGCTTAGCCCCCGGACATCGAGCGTAAGATCAGGTTTAACGTCCATCATAATTCCTCCAAAACTGCACAATTTATCTTGGTCAGGTTAAGGTTGACGCCGTCCGTTAAAGGGCTGAGGACGCGGCGCAAAAACGGAATCTCCCGCGATCGAAATCAAAATACCTTTTCTTACAACTCAACTAACTTCTATCGCATTGGGCAACTCCGGACAGCTCTAATTTGCGTATCGTACTATATTATTTCATTAACAGGCAAGGAAAAACTGACTTGCCGCACCGCATGACAAAAGATCCTGGTGGTTTCCCAATGACATAATTTATGTATCATTAATCCGACTCATTCGGCAATCTATGGGATAACCGATTGCAAAACCGCTGTTGACAGAAAATAGTATTTCGCTTACATTCCCTTAATTCGATGATAACGTATCGGGTTGTATCGTAATCCGGCGACTGGTAGGAAGAACATCCGTGAACTTTAAAGAACGGCGGTTATGAAAGAGTATTACGTGTGTCAGGAATGCGGCGGTCAGACGCCGAAGTGGATGGGCCGTTGCCCTGATTGTGGTCAATGGAACACCTTAGTCCAGGAGCTTAAGGACAAGGCACCGGGTAAAGCTCGTCTCCGGGGGATGGCCGGGATGGAAGAGATGCCCCGGCCCATTGCTGCTATTTCGGCCCAACGGGAGGATCGGATCTACACCGGAATCATGGAATTTGATCGGGTCTTAGGCGGTGGGTTGATTTCCGGAACTGTGGTTCTGATCGGGGGTGATCCTGGGATCGGAAAATCTACTTTAATCCTTCAGGCACTGAATCAACTGGGCTTAAGCGGGCATCGGGTCCTGTACATCTCGGGCGAGGAATCGGCCAGGCAAATTAAGATTCGGGCCGACAGACTGGGAGTCTCTTCGGAAAACCTATACGTGGTCACCGAAACCTGCCTGGAACGGATCCTGAGCATGATTTCCGAATTGAAACCAGCCATGTTAGCCGTTGACTCCATCCAGACTATCTATACTGAAACCTTGCCGGCCGCCCCGGGTAGCTTGATCCAGGTCCGGGAAACTTCGGCCATGTTGATGCAGTTATCCAAACGGACCGGGATTTCCAGCTTCTTAATCGGCCATGTCACCAAAGATGGCGCCATCGCGGGACCGCGCATTTTGGAGCATATCGTAGACACCGTGCTCTATTTTGAAGGTAGTCAGGGCCACACTTTCCGGATTCTCAGGGCAGTCAAGAATCGCTTCGGTTCTACCAATGAAATCGGCGTGTTTGAAATGAACGAGGCCGGCCTGGCGGAGGTGGCCAAACCTTCTGAAATATTTTTGGCGGAGCGACCCAGGGACGTGGCTGGGTCCGTGGTGGTGCCGTGTATCGAGGGCTCCCGGCCTATTTTAGTGGAAATTCAGGCTCTGGTGTCCCCCACAGGTCTGGGGGTACCCCGGCGGACAACTATCGGGGTTGACAGAAACAGGGTGTCCCTGTTAGTCGCCGTGTTGGAAAAAAAGATCGGACTCAACATCGCGGCCTGCGACATTTACATGAATGTGGCGGGTGGGGTAAAGGTGGATGAACCCGCGGTTGACCTGGGGATAGTGGCTGCTCTGACTTCCAGTTTCACTGATCGGGCTGTTCCGGCCGACACCGTGGTTTTTGGTGAGGTGGGCCTGACCGGAGAAATCCGGGGGGTGAGTCAGGCCGAGGTCCGAATCAATGAAGCCCGCAAACTTGGTTTCAATCGTTTCTTTTTGTCACGCAATAATCTAGAAAAGGTGGCTGGAGAGAGTTCCCCAGGCGTCCACGGCATTAACAACCTGACTGATTTTCTTGAATTACTTTTCACTTAGCGTCATCCGGGAGTTTGTCCAGGTTCCGTTGAAAATCCTTAACGGCCGTCTTGGGAATATATAGGGTATGATCGCCCGCTGGGAGTTGTCGACCCAATAGTTCCGGGTTTAGCTCTTTGATCACTTTGAAATAGGTCCCACAGGCCGCGGCGATATCCCGGATGTGGGTTTTCCGAGGCAGGTGAAAGGTAACCTGTTCGATGGGTTTGGGCCGATACAGGTCTTTGGAAGCCAGGACATAACCATATTTTTCCGGATTGGTCAAGATGATCTTAGCTGCGATGATCCGGAAGAGATACCGTTCCGTCTCCAGGGGCAGGTCTAATTTAAAATAGTCATTTGTTCCCTGATCCGAAATCTCTTTCTCCACCCGTCCCTCTCCGCAATTGTAAGCGGCTATGGCCAGGGGCCAATCCTGTAATCGATCATACAACTTGGCCAGGAAATCTAACCCCGCCCTGGTGGCTTTGAAGAAGTTCAGCCGTTCGTCATACTGCTGATCTTTGGTCAGGTTGTGTTCCCGTCCGGTTTGCGGCATGAACTGCCAGACGCCGGCTGCCCCGGCCGGGGAAAAGGCATACTCCTTAAGACCACTTTCAGCGACCGGAATATAACGCAGGTCCTGCGGCATATTTCGGCGGGTTAGCTCGGCCTCCAGGGCCGGGAAAAAGCGGTTGGCTCGTTTCAGCAACAAAAAAACCTGAGCTTCATCCCAGACCAGGATATGGAACTCTCGGTCCAGCATTTCGAAAACATCCTGATTCTCTAAAGGAACCTTGACGCCGCAGAAGGTGACTTTATCCGGAAACTGGTAGACCGGGCGGGCGGGATGCCTCCCTTGAGTATGGTCAATGACACCCAACTCTGAAGTCCAAATAGAGCGAGACGTGGCCATAATCAAGAACAAGGTCGTGGCCAAGATCAGGCCGGACACAATTAGAATCTTTCTTCCGGGGATCATGGTGCTATCACCTCTGAACAGGTTAATAATTATTCCTTAAAGCAAACAGCGGCGGACGGGCAAAAGAAGAGAGATGGCCAGGCTTAAGATCATTCTCCAAAATGAGAAAAACCTTGATCGGGAAGGGGCCTCTTGCCCTTCTGGTCAACCAGAAGAACACCCGGGTCAGCCGTTATAGTACCGACCCAATACACCGAGACGCCGAAATGGGCTGACAAGTCGTGGTTGCCGTCCATTCCGGCCGGGCAGGGCGCAGTAAACAGGAGTTCATAATCCTCCCCGCCATATAATGCCCAGTCCAGCGGGTCACGACCCCACAGCCGGCCCAGTTCCCTCAATTCCTGAGACAAGGGGATCCGCTCGGGCCAAATCTCGGCGCCCACCCGGCTGGCTCTGGCCACCCGGTCTAGATCCCGGGCCAGTCCGTCAGACAAATCAATCATAGCATTAATCTGCCCTTGCTGCACCAGATGCTGACCAAGGTCGAGGCGAGGGCGAATATTCAGGTGAGCGTCGACCAATTTATGGTGCAACTGTTGCGGCACCTGGGATCTGGCGCTGTTCAACAACTCGCACCCGGCTCCTGAATCCCCCAATGTTCCGGTCACAAAAATTCCATCGCCCTTCACCGCGGCAGACCTGTATGGCAGCCTAGCCGCGGTGGATTCTCCCCACATAACCAAGGAGGCCACCACCCCGTGGGGTGACCGAACAGTATCGCCCCCGACCAGGGTAACGTCGTATTCCCGGCAAGCCTCTTTTAATCCCAGGGCCAATTGGGACACGAATTCAGGATCGGTGTCCGGGGGTAAGCCCAAGGTCAGCAGGGCAAATCGTGGCCTGGCCCCCATGGCCGCCAGATCACTTACATTCACGGCCAACAGTTTCCGGCCCAGGACGTGTGGCGGGGTGGTTTCCGGCTTAAAATGGACTCCTTCGATCATCACGTCCGTGGTCAAGAGCACTTTGGATTGGGGGTCGGGAACAATTACGGCGCAATCATCCCCAATCCCCTTGACCAGTCCGGGAGGAATTCGGTCCCCCCGGTCGGCAAACAGAGCAATGATACCTTCCTCGCCCAGGCTTTTCAGGCCCATTAGTTCACAAGTTCCATTTGGCTAAAGAAATATGGGATTTCAGTGGCCGCGGTGCCGGGAGAATCAGACCCGTGAACGGCATTAGCCTCCACATTGGAACCGTAGAATTTACGGATGGTGCCGGCTTCGGCATTGGCGGGGTTGGTGGCGCCCATCAGTTTGCGGTACCGGGCAATCGCATCGTCGCCCGTCAGGACCATAGCCACGCACGGGCTGGAAGACATAAAGCTAGTGACGCTGTCGAAAAATGGTCTTTCCCGATGGACGGCGTAAAACCCTTCGGCCTCTTTCTTGGTCAGGTGAACCATTTTGATGGCTTTGACCTTAAGCCCGTTTTCCTCAATCATCTTTATGATCGCGCCGGTCAAACCACGCGACACCGCGTCCGGCTTAACAATGGCAAACGTGCTCTCCATACCTATCTCCTTTATTGGTTTAGTGATGTGTCGTCTCGATTATGGCATTATAACGACAAAAATTGGGATATCCAAAGATCATGTTCCGCTTTTGGATCTTTCCCATGGGGAAGCCCTGGTCCAGGTTTAACCCTGGTATGATCACGGGGATTCATAACGGTTTCGCGATATTCAGTCAAGTGGAATTTGATGGGGCAGGGCTTAAGATGCTGTGACCAGGGATAGCCTGGGGGCTGAGATCAGGCTGAGGCCGGCGGTCGCACAGGAGTCTGGGGCTCATCCGTCATCAGTTTGATTAAGGTCTCCAGCCGGTTTTCAAAAGTGTGTTGAGCCAATATTCGCTTTTGGGCGTGACGAATCAATTCATTTCGGATATCCGGGTTAGCCAGGAAAAAATGGATCTTCTCGGGGATTTCAGTTAGCTGACGATAAACAGCCAGCTCTGATGAGTCAAAAGAGTCATATAGTCCCGGCCGTTCATCCACCAGGGCCAACCCGCCGGCCAGAGGAATATCAAAATCACGTTGCGTCAGGCCATAGGGAAAATGAAATCTGTTAGCCACCAGATTAATGTAACTTCGACGATATATCTGTGGCAGGAGTTCTATCTTGACCGGGCCGGCGATTCGGGCCTTGGGGAGGTGCCTTTGCCAGGCATAGTCGCCATAGACCGTCAGAACCTCCTGGGGCACGCTTTGAAGTGCGCTTATTCTAAAAATAATGCTGGACATGTAAGTCAGCAAACAAACGATATCCTCCAGTGTAGCCTGGTCCAATTCCCATTTGGCCAGGTGCTGAGCCACAATTTCTCGAATGCTTTCCGGCGGCCGGGCCAGAATGTGATCCACCGCCTGGCCGACCTCTTTGATAAAAGCTGCGGCATCGACTAGACCGGCGGCTTTGACGCCATTCAAAATCGTTTCTTCAATACCTTTGAGGCTAAAAGAGCCAAAAGACAGGGAACCGACAAAGCAGACCACCTGGTCATAAGCATCAGATGGCACTGCCAACTGGTAAAAGATATCCGGACATCCGGCATAGGGAAGGTAATGGGCCTTAAGTCCCAGAGAGGTCAAATCAGGAACCCAGGTGGGGTCAATACAAAAAAAGGTAAGATTAGAAGATAATCCTATGAATTGTTTGGCCTTTTCGTCCCAAGGGACGGACAGCGGATAGTCAATCAGCCAGCAGGCCAGACGAAGGTTCTGCCGGCGGATGTAATCTTCCATCCGGGAGGGATAAGTCTGTGAAGAGGGAGAAGCATCCCGGCGTTTTCTGACCATGGGACCGGTTTGAAAAGTGAGCAGAAAATCAGGTTGAAAGGCATTGATTGTTTTTTCAAACAAGCCATAATCCATGTCGGACGCGGCCAGATGATATACAGGATGATAATCGATCACTTGAAAAGGTGTGCCCAGGGCTCTCAGACCTCTAATCAGGACATCGCCCATGACGGAATCAGGTTGATTAAGCAAAAGGATTCGTGGTTGCATGTGATATGTCACACATATATTTTGATCATACCTAAAAAACCGAGCAGCACCAGGGGTGAGCGACCCACCGGACTAAGAGGGCGCCTCAACATTCAGACTGGGTGACCGATGGTCGGTGAACTGGTCAACACGGTAACTTGAGTCGGTTGACGGCCTCATTTGATAAGATGATAAGAGATCTATTGAATTTTGGTGACTTTTTTTCTTGAGGTCGGCCGCAAAGCCGTGTAGCAAGAATCTTTGGTTTCCCCTTTGGTGCCGGTCAAATCAACCAATGGTTTTAACTTGCTGTAGTGGCGGAGGACTAGTTCATCAAGATGGATATTATTCAGGATTTTGGTGACCGTGTCGTTGATTTCCCTCCAAATTTCGATGGTGACGCAGTCGGGACTACGTTTACAGATGTCCGGATTATCCACGCATTCCACCGGCGCAATGGACCCTTCCAGTGATCTGATAATCTCCCCCAACGATATTTCTGAAGGTTTTCTGGCCAAAGTATATCCACCCCGCGGTCCTCGGACACTCCTGACTAACCCGGCGGCTTTAAGGGGAATAAATATTTGTTCAAGATATTTTGTTGAAATATCTTGTCGTTTTGCCATTTCTTTTAATGACACGGCTCCCTTGTCCATATTCAAGGCCATGTCCAACATGGCCCGGGAAGCGTATCTGCCGCGTGTAGACAGCTTCATCGGTTTTTCTCCTTGATTATGGATTCCATTTCATGTACCAGCTTAGGAAGCAAGAACAGGAGTCCGCGATTAGAACAGATGAATAGGATTAGTCGGGTTTCAGGGTCAAGGCTATTATTCACTAGTGCTCCTGCGACCCTAAAAG
>JADFXK010000229.1 GCA_015233625.1 Deltaproteobacteria bacterium
AAAATGCAGACGAACTTCGCCGAAAGGATTTTTATAAATGATTCACAATCGATTACGGCGCCCAATGTAAAAATAATCTATACTTTTCCACTTGATACTTACTATCTGGGATCATTTAACCGAGTTAGGGACAAATATTCAGATGAGTTGATTTCCCCGGTTCCGTTGAAAGAGTGCCATCACCAATGCCAGGAAGACCTGATGCCCCACTTGAAAGAATTGGCCTGGAAAAGAATTGAGAAACACCTGGTCGCAGAAAAAGCCTTGGAAGAATTGATTTGCCTCAGTGGGGGGTTGTTACGGGATTTGGTTAAGTACATGCAGGATGCCTGCAAGGAGGCTATTCGCAACAATTCTCTTATGATAGATCAAACTGTAGTCAGAAAAGTCAAAGCCAAACACGTCAATGATTACTATCGCCTTTTTGACTTTCAGAAGTATGGAGATGCCGTCAGAGTTCTCCAAGACTCTGGAGCGAGACCTTCCGACGAACTTTTGACTCCTTTGCTGACTAATTTGTTTATCCTGGAATATCGTTGGGGTGAGGGCCTGTGGTTTGATGCTCATCCGTGTTTGAAGGAGGTGCTTCAAAGATGGAACCAGCGGTAGATATCTCGTCTATTGATCCCGAGCAGTCCTATGACTATCTGGCGTTGGAACTCCGGATTTGCGAGGTAGGTGGGCTGTTTCTGGCCAAATATCGGGACAAGACCGTGCGGGAAGCAGTGATCGAGCGGCTGAGGCATGACTTGCCCGAGCAATTCCACTTTTCCATTCCGATGGATGAAGTCAAGGCCCAGTTCACCAAGTTCTTTTGGTTCAGCTTTGAACACATGGGCCGCCGTCCCAATGTTTTCCATATCCTGGGCCTGGAAGAACTTCCTGAGGAAAAAATAAAGCAGGCGATGTACTACCTGCAGTTAGGCCGAGACCTCTTAAGCCGCAAACCCTATTCTCTGGTCTTCTGGGTATCACCTGAATTTCACAAACGCCTGGCTCTGGCTTCTCCAGACTTTTATCATTGGGTTTTCGGCGTCTATGATTTCGAGGAGACGGATCTCCAGCCGGAATCTCTGCCCCAGCCGGCCCAACCCGAGGTGACCGCGTCGGTCCTGTTGGATCATTTCAAAACGTACCTGACCAAGGTCATCCGGCAGTACCAGAATTGGCAAGAGGTCAAGGATAAGGGCGAGGATTTCTTGATTGAGGTTATGAGCCGGGCTGATTTGTATAATTATTACATTCAATCATATTGTACCGACAAAGACGGCCGGGAAAGACCGTTAGATGAAGTAACGGCGGAGTTTCTGACGGATCCGACCTGGAATTTCGTGACCTTATTGGGTGATTTCGGCACGGGTAAGTCTTCATTTTCTCTACATTCCTACATTGAACTGGCTGAGCAATATCTAAAAGATGAAACAAGCCGCATTCCCGTCTTTATTTCCCTCAAGGATTATCAGCCGGATTTAAACATAGAAGACTTCATCATCAAAGAGATATTCGAAAAACTCGACGTACCGGTCTCCTTGCCCGCATTCCAGGACCTGGCCCTGGCCGGTAAGTTTGTCTTTTTTGTCGATGGCCTCGATGATTTGGCTTTACTCCCCGATCATGAAATAACAATCAGAAATTTAAAAGAACTGACCAAATTATCTTTCGAGAACATCCTCTTCATGACGACCAAAGCCGGTCCTCCGCCTCTGGCCGATAAAGTCTTATTGACCTGCCGCACCCATTACTTCCTGTCTGAAGACCAGATAACCGACTTATTTAAGACGGACTATAACGTCATCTATCGGAACTACATCACCAAGACTACTTATAATATACCCCGATACTATCTAAAAGAATTCAACAACAGACAGATTACGAAATATGTCCGGAAAGTGAGCAATGATGATTCTAAGACGAAAGAGATTTTAGAGATAATTGATAATACTTATAATTTAAAGGACCTTTCCACCCGGCCGTTGTTGTTGGAAATGATCATCACGACCCTGCCGAAGCTAAGGGACAAAGAAAAAATAAATGTTGCCGATCTTTATCGTCACTACACCGAAGAATGGATTAAACATGAACATGAACGTTCTCAGTTGACGCCGGAAGGCAAAAGGTCCTTCATGCAGCAGTTAGCCGCGAAGATGTTTTGGAAAGGAGGCGACTTTTCGCTCCATCATTCTAAGTTGGATCGGCCGGACGCCGACCACATCATAGAGGGACTGGTCGCTCCGGACGACTATTTCAAATACGAAACAACCACCTGCGCTTTCCTAAATCGGGACAAAGAAGGAAATTATAAGTTTATTCATAAGTCATTTCTGGAGTACTTCGTTGCGGAGTACTTTTTTGAGTGTTTGAAGTATCGGTTGAAGGATATTAGTTACAACGAGATAAACGATGAGATGCGTTACTTTTTAGGTCATATGATTTGCCTAAATAAAGCTAAACTATCTAACCTAGATATGTCAGGCATCGACTTGTCAAAACTAGACCTAAGCGAAGCTTGCTTGCGGAATTCCAAATTGTATAGCACTGTGCCCAAGAATACTTCTCAAAAACCAGATGATAATTTGCCAAGTTCACCAGTTTCAGTCTCACCCGTCGAAAATCGGTGGATAGGTCCCCGGCTGCCTATCGGGGATCACTCTTCCGTGTCAACCCCAACCACACTGAACGGAGACTCGGAAGTCGCAAATGATGATGACACCAATCTCACCCAATTCGCAGTCTCCAGCAGGGGCGGTGTATATATAGTGACCACCAGTCCTGACTCTTTACTGAGAGGAAACTGTATCGAAGCTCAAGTGAACTGTAGTCTAATTAATGGGCAGAAATTCGCCACGTCCAACAGTGAATACTTATCCGATCTCGCGTTACGCACCCAGCGCGATCCTTTGGATGAATCTGAAGAAAATATAAGGATGTCAGATCCTCATCCGTCGAAGTCCAACCACGAACACCTTGCTATCAGCGGTTATCGTTCGCTCATGGATGGCATGGAAAGGGTTGTGACAAAGCTGAATGACACGGACCTACGTGGTGCTGACCTGAGCGGTACGGACTTGAGTGATGCAGACCTGCGAAGCAGCATGTTGATAGAGGCTACACTCTGTGGCGCCAACTTGAGCGGTGCAAATCTAAGCGGAGTAGACTTAAACGGCGTCAACCTGGAAGGGGCCAACCTATCTTGTGCTAATCTCAAAGGAGCCAATCTGCGCGGATGCAACCTGAGAAAAACCAATTTGAATGGGACTCGTTTAGATGAGGCCAACCTGAGTCAGGCAGATCTCCGTGGAGCAGACTTAGCTTCGGCTTGTCTGCGCAAGGCTAACCTGAAGGGTGCAGACCTCCGCGGTGCGAAGAACTGGACCCCTGGACAATTGCGCTGGGCGATAACAAATAAAAAAACCAAACTTCCCGTCAAATTAAATCATTTTAATAATTACGATAAGAAATTTAAGTAAACAATCTATAAGATTGAGGGGTATGCAAAATGAAGCAATTTGCAGTGTCCCTCGGTCTCGAAATAAGACGACTAACCCCCAGCCCGGTCAGGATCACCCCCGAGCGTGGTTTCGCCCGGAAGATATAACCGATTTATGATACTAATTATATCGGCAAACCAGGAAATAATGTGAAAAAAGCCTTCCTGATAATCTTATTCTCACTTATAATCACCTCATCGGGCTCCGGCCAGACGGGGCTGGTGCTGAATACGTCCAACGCCCCGCCCAATGCCACCAAGGACCACACCGGCCTGGGCGATCGGGTGGTCCGGGAAGCCTGCAGGAGAATCGGGGTGGAAGTCAAGATCATCATGCTGCCTTCGGAACGGGCTTTGATGAATGCCAATGAGGGCATCGACGACGGAAATTTCGCCCGAATCCGCGGCATAACCGCTATCTACCCCAACCTGGTCCGGGTCCCGGAAGAAATAACCAATTTCGAGTTCACCGCTTTTACCAAGAACTTGAACATTCAGACCACCGACTGGTCCAGTCTCAAGCCATATAATGTGGGAATCGTCACCGGTTGGAAGATATTGGAAAACAGTATCGTGGGGGCGAAGTCGTTGGTCAGGGTCAAGGATGAGCGGGTGCTGTTCAATCTCCTGGCGCAGGATAAGGCCGATGTGGTCGTGTACGATAAGCGGCAAGGACTGGTTCTGCTTAACGAGTTGAAACTGGGGCAGATTAAGACGCTCAGTCCCGCCCTGGCCAAACGGAGTATGTACATTTATCTACACAAAAGGCATCAAGCTTTAGTGCCGGAACTTGCCGCGGCCATTAAAGCCATGAAGGAAGATGGAACATATAAAAAGATTATGGATGAGACCGTGCCTCTACAGATGCAATAAACAAAGCCGGGCGGATAAATGGAAAATCGTAAATTCAGACAAGTCATTGGTTACCGATTACTCCTGGCCATACTCGCCTTTAGCCTCGTTGTGACCCTGCTGACCACCGCCATTCATGTCTATATCGATTACCAAAGAGAAATCAGGTCCATCGAAGACGATCTCAACTGGATTCAGGAAAGCTACTCCCAGGCCATTACGCTCAGCCTGTGGGTGATGGACCGGGAACAACTGCAAGCTGAACTGGATAGCATCAGACGGATTCCTTACGTCGTCTATGTGGACATAAAAGCCAAAAACGAGGTGATCGTGAAATCTGGCCAGGATCGATCGGATTTGGCGCTTCATCGTGAGTTCACACTGACCCACTCCCATAACGGCAAACTACTTCAAATTGGGGTCACCCACATTACGGCCGGTTTAAACAGTGTTTACGGAGCCGTATCAGATCGAGCCGCGCTCATTCTGGTGTCTCAGTGGGATCCAGATTTTTCTCACATCTCTCTTTATCTTATTTATTTTTCAGATAGTTGTGACCAGGCGGCTAAATAATATCGCCGGTTACCTGGTTAAGCTCAATCCTCTGAATTCGAACAAGCCCCTGGTCAGTAATACACGCTCTGCGTCACCCCGCCGCGAAGATGAACTGGACCAGATTGTCCTGGCCGTCAATGACTTGACCGGCAATCTGAAAATTACCTTTGATGAGTTGACCACCGAGATCGAGCGTCGCCGGCTGGTGGAAGAAGCCCTCCGAAGCAGCGAAGAAAACTTCCGCACTCTGCAGGCGAATGTGCCCATCGGCTTGTTCAAGTCGGTTCCGGGCGGCAGGCTCCTGGCCGCGAATCCGGCTCTGGCCAATCTGCTGGGCTACGATTCTGAGGAAAATTTACTGCATATGTCGATGGCTGAATTCTATGCCGATCCGCAAGCCCGCAAACGCTTGCTGGGCAGATTGGATACAGAAGTTAAGGTATCGGATTTTGAAGTCTCATTGAAAAAGAAAGATGGGACCGTGGTCCCGGTGTCGTTCTGTATCGTGAAATCTGTGAATGATTACGGCCAGGTCTTCTACCATGGCAGTGTTCAAGATATTTCAGCCCGCAAACAAGCCGAAGAAACAATTCGGAAGTGGGCGCATCTCTTTGAAAATGCCGAATGGGGCGTGGCTGTGGGGAGTGCCGACGGCGGGACCCTGGAGATGATGAATCCAGCCTTTGCCCGGATGCACGGCTATACGGTCGAACAACTCACCGGCCGGCCCATCGTTCAGATTATCGCCCCTGAATATCATCAGGAGTTATCGCTGCATGTCCGCCTGATCCACGAAAGCGGACGTCATACTTACGAATCTGCACATATTCGCTCGGACGGGACGGTTTTTCCGGTGCTGGTGGATGTGACCGAGGTCAAAGACGATGCCGGGCAGGTGCTGTATGAGGCGATTAGCGTCCAGGACATCACCGAAAGACGGCGGTCGGAAGAAGCCCTGCGGCAGAGTGAGTTTTCCTATCGAACCCTGGCCCAAAACCTGCCCGGGATCGTCTTCCGAATTTATGTGCAAGAGAACTGGCGCATGCAGTTCCTCAACCACATGCTGCCCGGCCTGACCGGATACGAACCAGATGAATTGATCCAGGGAAATGTTTGTTCCATTGATCTCCTGATTGTCCCGGAAGATAGAGATCGAGTGGCATCCGTGGTCCAGCAAGCCCTGGCCGAGAACAAGTTTTTCGAGGTCCGATACCGGCTGCGGCACAAGGACGGGGCGGTCAGACACGTTTCGGAGCGGGGCCGGCCGATATACGGGGTCGATGGTCAGCCGATCTACGTTGATGGTGTGATCTTCGACTATACCAGCCGGAAACGGCTGGAAGACCAGTTGCGCCAGGCCCAGAAGATGGAGGCCATCGGGTCCCTGGCCGGAGGCATCGCCCATGACTTTAATAATATCCTGGCGCCGATCATCGGCTACACCGAGATGGTCCTGGCCGAGCTGCCGAAACAGAGTTCCAGGCATCACGATTTAAGCCAGGTCCTCCGGGCGGCCAATCGAGCCAAAGAATTAGTTAAGCAAATACTCATGTTTAGCCGGATGGGTGGCGAACAGGAGATGTTACCCATTGAACTTAGTCCGATGATTAAGGAATCCCTCAAACTACTCCGGGCCTCTATCCCGACGACCATCGAAATCCGCCAGAACATAGTCGCCAAAACAACCTCTGCCCTGGCCGACGCGACTCAAATTCACCAGGTTTTGATCAATCTCTGCACTAATGCGGCCCACGCCATGCGCGAACACGGCGGCGTCTTGGAAATAGGTTTGAGTGAAGCGGATTTTGACACCGATACGGCCGCCGGGTACCCTGAATTAAGCCCCGGACCATACTTGAGACTCACGGTCAGTGATACCGGCCACGGGATGGATCAGGCGACTATCGAACGCATATTCGAACCATACTTTACGACCAAAGAGGCCGGCGAAGGGACCGGCTTTGGGTTGGCCGTCGTCCATGGGATTGTCAAACGTCACCAGGGGGCGATTATGGTTTACAGTGAACCGGGGAAGGGGTCAACATTCAGCGTCTACCTCCCCCGGATCGACCGCGAACCCGAAACCGCTAATGATTCCTCCCGAACTTTACCCGGAGGGAC
>JADFXK010000022.1 GCA_015233625.1 Deltaproteobacteria bacterium
ATTGATGGACACGTCATACCCGGAACCGGCGTTGATCAGTTCACCTACGGCTCCCGGCTGAAAGGCGCAAGCCAATACGAAATCGGCACAATCAGTCACGTACATCAAATCCCGGGTTTGTTCACCGGCCCCGTAGATCATCAGCGGCCGGTTGGCCAGCCGGTTGTTAACAAAAATAGCCACCACGCCGCCTTCGCCGCTGCTTTTTTGAAAAGGCCCGTAGGTGTTGAACGGCCGAATCACCGGCACGGGTAATCCATAAGCGTAATAATATGATAGAGCCAGGTGCTCTCCAGACAACTTACTTCCGGCATAAGGCGAAGCCGGCTTGACCGGATGAATCTCGGTGATTCCGCCGGCATCAAGACAACGATCATAGACCATGCAGGTAGACATGAAGACCATCCTGGTCCCGGCGCCGCGACACTCTTCCAAAACGTTGAAGGTCCCCATCACGTCATTTTCAAAGGTGGTCCGAGGATCATCGATACTGTCCTGGACATTGATACTGGCCGCCAGGTGCAGGCACAGGTCAAACCGGGTTTTAAACAGCCGTCGCAATAGGTCTCGATCCTTGATATCACCGGCCACCACCTCGGTGAGACCATCAACACCTGCTAGCTCGCTTAAGTTTGCTTCCCGGCCGTTCGAAAAATTATCCAAAATGATCAGGTTTAGCCTGCTGGCTTGATCCGGTGTCACGCCCGCCGGAAGGAACCGCCCGGCCCGGATATCCAGCAGCCTCTTGGCCACCCAGCGGCCAATGAAACCGGCCCCACCGGTCAACAACACATTCATTATTTCCCCCGTTTGTTTCTGGCTCGGCTGAAAACCCGGCCCCGCCTGGGGTTCTCGATGCCGGCCCGGCGTTACCAGACAATTTCATAGTTCACGTTCATGAAACCTTCAGCCTTCAGAATATTCTTTATTTCCTCTTTAGACAAGGCCGGGTAGTCTTCCGAAGTATACCTCTTGATCTCTATGGGCACAGCCCCTGGGTAAAGCCCTCGCACATCCAGGTCCATATATTCCTTGAGGATGGACGGCGTAATAAACAAATCATCGGTTTCCAGGGCGTCAACGGCATCATATTCGGTCAACAGCTCTTCATACATCTTTTCACCCGGCCGAAGACCCACTTCCTGAATGGCCACATCTTCCGGCTTGTACCCATACCTGGGCGCCAGGCCCTCAATCAGCGCCTCCACCAGGTCCCCCAAGTGAAGAGTAGGCATCTTTAAGGTAAAGACCTCGCCGCCTTTGCACAGTAAGGTGGCTTTGAAGACCAGGTAAACGGCCTGACTCAGACTCATCATAAACCGGGTCATGCGCGGATTGGTCACCGTGACCGGGCCTCCCCGTTTGATCTGGTCCCGAAACAGGGGGATGACCGAGCCGCGCGAGCCCATGACATTGCCGAAACGAATGGTGGTGAACACGGTCTCCCGCTTGCCTTTGTAATAATTAGCAGCAGAAATAATCCGCTCCGCCAACAGCTTGGTCGCACCCATGGTA
This sequence comes from Deltaproteobacteria bacterium, assembly GCA_015233625.1. Lineage (GTDB taxonomy): Bacteria > Desulfobacterota > JADFXK01 > JADFXK01 > JADFXK01 > JADFXK01. The sequence continues at coordinate 1,516 of JADFXK010000022.1, forward strand.
TTGGTCGGGGCCGCGGCCTTGTCCGTCCCGGTAAAAACAACCTTCTTAACATTGCACTTCAGGGCCGCGGCGATGACATGTTGGGTCCCGATAACGTTGGTCCGGACGGCCTCAAAGGGGTTGTATTCGCAGGCCGGGACATGTTTCATGGCGGCGCAATGAAACACGATATCGATATCCTCCATAGCATAGTTCAACCGCGGTTTATCTCGGACATCACCAATCAGCATCCTAACTTTGGGGTGGTGGTTCAACCGCTCAAACATATCAAATTGTTTGCTCTCGTCCCGGCTGTACACCCTGACCGCCCTCGGTTCATATTTCAACATTTCGGTGACCAGCTTCGACCCGACCGTGCCCGTCCCTCCGGTGACCAGGATGTCCTTGTCCTTGAATAATCCGACCAGCTCGTCATCCATAATTATCAAGCTCCTTTAATAAAATGAGTCTCAGCTCCATCAACGTCATCTTGGCGGAGTCAAAGAATATTACCGTGAACGGTTCGACCTGGTTATTATAGCACACTTTTTATTGTTTACCACCCAAAATTACAACGAATTTTATTAATCTGGGGTAATTTCAAGACGCCTCGTATCCTTCAAGAGTTCATTCCAGAGTGTCCGGACTCATTAGAAGTATCCTCAGGTAAGAGTGCCAATGATATTTCTTCAAGAAACTGGACTATGAGCAAAGCCAGCGCGCCCGGTAAGTAATTGTCGACAATGAAGATAAGGTGGGATAACTATAAAATGTTGACAATTCTCTATCCTCAGGTCATAAAAGACCTTGACGCTGCCATTGTCATTGAGAGAAGTTGGGGTTGGGTTCATCCGGCAAGGCTGCCTTAGGGAGTGGTTCCGCCCCACCCAAGGTGCTCAAGGTACTCTATAATATCCCACCTTAGGCTATATATGAAGTTACCATCCCCGACCAGTTTGCGGGCGAAAAGACACTACAAATAAAATTCCGGACTCGAAGCATAGACACTCTTGCCTGATATCTCAGACAGGTGTCGACATTCATTTGGAGGTGAAAATGGAAGTATGCCATTATCACATTAAGAATATTAGCCTTAGTCTCCCTGTGAAAATATTTATAGCCCAAGTTGACGTCGGAGTCAAGCGGGTGCAGGACCCAACCACTATGCATATTCAGTATGATTTCAATAACTCACTATTTGATATGGCTAAGTTTGAGAAGACTTTGGAAGTATTTCACAAAGAGCATGGAGACGTTATTGTTTTTCCAGAATACTACTTGCCAATAGAATACCTTAATGAAGTAAACCAAATGCTTTTACAAGACGAGACCTGCAATACAATTTACATAATCCCTCTATGTCAAATTAGCATTTCCGACTATCGCATAATACAGCAGAACTACAACTGTATATCAGAAAAAATTCCCCAGGAAACACGCGGTGATGTCTATATCAACATCGCTATTATGTTTATCAAAGACAAAGACCGCAATTTATCAACGTATTGTCAATTGAAAACACACCCGATGAGTTTAGAAGTGCTGCCGTTTAGAGAGACTTATGAAGCAACTTGCTTGTGGTTGTGGGACATAGACGAAGTACTAAGCTTTAGTATATTAATATGTTATAGTCTCATTGGCAAGAAATACGATGGCACAAGTAGCTTATCTGCGTTGAAGCACATTTTGGAAAATGAAGAAATTGACTATCTATTTGTGCCAGAATGTAATGATAGCCCGACACACTCTACATTCATAAATGCCATAAGAGAAGTAGGTGAATTATCAAATGGAAGCACAGCCGTTTTCATGGTCAATGCAAAAATATCAATAGAAGGGGAGACGGCATCAGCGGGAATGTATAGTTCGATAATGGACGTATTTCCAAGAAGGATTCGCACCACTGAATATGACATGCAAGAATTATGTAATAATATTGACTTACATGATGATCGTTTAAAACATTTAATTTTTTATAAATGTGCCGAAAGGCTCATTTCATATGAGTCATTCCCCCCAAAAAGGAAAAAGGCCAATTTAGGACCGGAATTCATGAAATCAATAGATATCATGTTGTATTATTACGAATATCGTTGGATTCCATTAAAAATCTGTGTAACACACGAATATAGGTCACACGAAAGCCTTTCTACTCCGTGGCCCCATGAAGATGATCTATCAAAAATCCTGACTGATCTTGGTTCGGAAGAATACAATAGGCGTCTTTGGCATCTGTGGGACCTAGTTAATGGAGAAAATCTTGTAAGGAATCTCATGCTGCTCACTGATGCTATGTTTGAGAGACGAATCGTCTGTACAGATGATACCCTTTTAAAGATTTATAAATTCTTGGGTGAATTTCATGCTCAAAGAGGGTGTCATAACGCTGCGTGCCATTTCTATTGTAAAATGAAAGAGTTATCTGTGAGGACGCAAAAGAGATCTGCCGGGATTGTAGCTGATTTTTTGTTGATGCAGGCTTCTTCTCAAATAAATACAAAGAGACACCAGAAGTTTAGTTTTGAAAAAGCAAAGGAACTTAGTAAACTGCTTGAGGACCAGCGTTGTGTTCAGGAGGTTGGGGTGCTATCTGCGTCTGTCTTGGTTGAATCAGCGATCATTATTGGCCATTGTGATGATACTTTTTGTAATATGTATATGTATGGGTCATACGATCTGGCTGAAAGATCAAGAAGATACAACTTAAACGAGCCTGCAAAAAAAAAGAGGACAGACAATATATTGGAACGAGCCAAAATTATTCTCGATAACCATAACATAACTATAGAAGACCCACTATACTAGCAATATCTGGACGTCAAGGGCTTAGTAAGTCAACTTTTCTATTCGGTTACGGAAGCAGAAGACGCAATCGAGATAATAAAGAAGCAAGACTTGGTTAAGAGCCAAAATAGTTTGCAATATACTGCTACTAGACATAACGAAGGTCTCTTGTTTCAACTATATGATAGCAAGAATATATCAGAAAATATATATTTTGATCTAATAGAAAAACAGCGATCTATTACTGGAGTCGCAAGTCCCGTTACTATAGGTAACATAGCTAAGATCATGAACGATCGCGAGTTAGAAAGATATCTAAATCAAACATCAAACTATGGAGTTCCAGCACATGCTCACAGCGAACATTCCAGAAAAAAAGGAAAGTATCTTTATCTATTCGCATGTTGCTTTCCTCATTCCAAATGAATTTCGTGGAACCCAGACCGGGACCTTAGGTGATAGTTTCAACTTAGTAATCTTTTACCCTTCATATTCTGGTGGAAAATCGGTTTACGCCAATCTTATCTGCCACCTTTTTCTAGCCTGGCCTTGACAATCAATCAGATTCTCATGTCGGATTAACTGTCGCGTTAACTCGATTAGAATATCCATCTTGACTTTTCGGCCACCGGGTACTATACAGAACATATTGAAATGGCAACGAATCGAGATCTCGACCAATCATCCCATAGCACGATCTAACCTGGCAAAATGCCCGATAAATATTCTCTTGCGCCATTCTCCGGCGCCGGGCCAAACCTGTTTCTGCGGCAACCCGGCCGCCTATACTTTTTTTGAGGAAACCGAGTCATGTCAATAGTTGCGTTAGATGAACCGGGAAGAACCGAATTATTGATGGGCAATGAGGCCATCGCCCGGGGGGCCATTGAGGCCGGAGTAAGCTTCTGCGCTGGTTATCCCGGTAATCCATCTTCGGAGATCATGGAAACCCTGGCTGAAACAGCTAAGCAGATCGGACACTATGCCGAATGGTCGGTTAATGAAAAAGTGGCCTTGGAAGCGGCCGCAGCAGCCTCCTTTGCCGGAGTCCGGGCCATCTCCTCCATGAAACAGAACGGCGTCAATGTGGTGGCTGATTTCCTCACCAACCTGTCTCTGTCTGGAACCAAAGGCGGCCTGGTCCTGGTGACTTGTGATGATCCTTCTGGTATCTCCAGCACCAACGAAGAGGACGCCCGGTTCATCGGCCGGATAGGTTTTGTTCCGGTTTTAGAGCCGTCTACGCCTCAAGATGCTCTGGAGATAACCAAGTTCGCCTTTGACCTGTCTGAGGAGCTGAAATCCCTGGTGGTCGTCCGAAGCCTGACCCGGGTGTCCCATACCAGGGGCCTGGTCCGGTTCGGAGAGATAAAAAAGAATAAGGCGACACCCCGGTTTGACACCGCCACTTCTTTCCACACTTTTCCGGTTTCTTTCAAACACCAAATCATGCGCGAAAAGCTGGCCAGGGCGGCGGAAATATTTGAAGACTCGCCGTTTAATCAATATACCGGACAGGATAGGCCCGAGGTGCTGATCATCGTCTCCGGAGTGAGCGTTCTCTATGCTAAAGAAGCCATCTCGCTCATGGGACTCCAAGATCGAGTCGGTCTGCTCAGGATCGGGACCACCTGGCCACTGCCACCAAAATTAGTCACCGCCCATTTGCGTAGTACTGACCGGATTCTTTTCCTTGAAGAAGTCGACCCCTACTTGGAGACCAGCGTCAAGGCGATGTCCGCCCAACTGGGTCCGGAATTAGGCCTTAAGCACTTCTATGGAAAAGAGAGCGGCCACATTCCTTCTGTCGGGGAACTGTCATGCGACCTGGTGGCGGAGGCGTTGCATCGAATTATGGACGTACCGTTGCCGGCAGTAGATCGGGACTACCTGGACAGGGCCAAGAAAGCCGCGGACGAATTGGTCCCGGTTCGCGAACTGGGCTTTTGTCCCGGATGCCCCCACCGGGCTTCCTACTGGTCCATTAAGAATGCGCTGAAGATGGATGGCCGGGACGGCTTTGTCTCCGGGGATATCGGCTGTTACACCCTGGGCATTTTCCCGACCGGGTTCAACCAGGTCAAGTCCGTGCACTGCATGGGCTCGGGGCTGGGCATCGCCTGCGGTTATGGTAAGCTCGGGGCCCAGGGGTTTGATCAGCCGGTCATCACGGTTTGTGGTGATTCCACCTTCTTTCACGCCGGCATCCCGGCCCTAATCAACGCCCGGTATAACCAGTCCAACTTTGTCCTGCTGATTCTGGACAACAGCGCCACGGCCATGACCGGCTTCCAACCGCATCCCGGCACCGGGATGGCCGCCATGGGTAACCCGGCGGGACGGGTTGATCCGGAAGTCCTCTGCCGGGCCTTGGATTTGCCTGTAACAGTTTGTGATCCATACGATCTACCTGGAACCACCAAGACCTTGTATGAGGCTGTCAAACAAGGCCAGGAAGCCCAGGTAATCATCATGAAGCGCAAATGCGCCCTGGTTCAGAACCGGGAAGGGGGGTTTCCCTATCGCCTGGAGGTGGACCAAGAAAAGTGCCGCGGCCTAAACTGCGGTTGTAGCCGATATTGTACCCGAATTTTTCGTTGTCCCGGTCTAATTTGGGATAGCTCGACCAAGACGGCCAGGATTGACGAGGCCATCTGTGTCGGATGCGGAGTTTGCGCCGATGTTTGCTCTCACAGCGCGATTATCCGCCGGCCAAAGAATGTCGGCCAGACCGCCTAAAATTGTTACTTGAATAGGACGGAACATGAAAGACCCATTCAACCTGATCATCACCGGGGTGGGCGGCCAAGGCAACGTCCTGGCTTCCCAGATTATTGGACGCGCCCTGGTTAAAAAAGGATATCTCATCACCGTGGGAGAAACCTATGGTCTATCCCAACGGGGTGGAGCTGTTTCCAGCCATATTCGAATATCGTCCAAGGATCAGTATGGTCCTGTCGTTCCCCAGGGTATGGCCGACGTTGTCTTGGGTTTAGAGCCGGTGGAATCGTTGCGGATACTGGCCACCTACGGCCAACCCGAGGTCTGGTGTGTCGTCAACTCCCGTCCCATTTACCCCATCGGAGTCAATGCCGGAGATGCCGTTTACCCGGATTTGGAGGTACTCAAAAATACGGTGGCGGGACTGTCCAAGAAACTTTGGTGGATACCGGCGGCAGACATCGCGGCGGAAATTGGCGGTTTTTTCATGACGAATGTGATCATGCTGGGTGCCCTGGCTGCCACCGGATCCCTTCCGCTGAACCAAGATGATTATAAAGCGGCCTTGAAAGATATTATCCCGCCCAAAAAGTTGGATATTAATCTGACCGCCTTTGACCGGGGCTTGGCCGAGGGTCGAGCTTAGTCCGTACCCATGCGGTTAGATAAAGATTAGCGACCTATCCGGGGGACGACCACGCCTCCACCGACGGGTGGTTTAGCCACGGGAGTGTGGGGGTGCGCCGGTGGTGTCCAGTGGTGGCCGGGATACCTGACCAAAGGAGCCGGGGTTCGATATCTACCCACTTCAGCCGGGGCTGGCGCAGGTCTGATAATTCGCTGGTCCATGGGCTGATTCCGTCCTCGGTATCCCCAGCCAGGCGGGGAATGCCGCCCATCATACCAGTGAACCCAGTCACGAAAGGCCCACCAATCATTCCAGGTATGCGGACGTCGGTGAAAGTACCAGTGCCACACATACCCGTGATAATACACCCGGGGAAAGGTATAGTAAATAAATCCGTAGTCGACTGGGACGACCAGAATCAGCAGCGGATCGTCAAACAACACTCGGGTGGGCGTGGCATAACCATAGGGTTCAATACATTCGGCGTAATACTGGTCCACCAGTTCCCGCTGTTGCGAGTCCAAATCCTCATAGGCCATGTCGATCTCTTGGGCGAATGAAACGAACGGCATAAAGACCAATAGGGATAATCCCAGCAATAGGGCTCTTAGGATCACTTTCATGGTTCCCTCCTGCTGTGTTAGGCAGTGTCAAGGTAGAGTCAGTAGAGTCAGGCGGTTGCCTGACTGTTTATAATTAGGTTAATTTTATTATAACACATTTGTATTCCAATAGATAGGATTATTTGCGGCTCAGCAGGGGCGGGTGGAGAAAAACTTAACCTATTAATAAATCATCCAGATTAAAGACCTTGCGGCAGGTGGAGTGATTCATGACAGTCCAGTCAAACGATGTCAAACCCGAGCCCAGCCCACCCGACCATAGGGATGTGACCACCTGCTCTATCTGGCTTCCGGCCGATAGGATCTATCTCCCTCCGGCCAAGGCTTTTTTGAGTACCCTTGCCCCGGCCTTGGGCTTTTCCCAGCCTGAGATTTCCGACCTGGAAATGGCGTTAGAGGAAGCTTTCCTTAACGTTATCGAACATGGCTACGGCGGCAGCGCTGGCGAGCCTCTGTCTATAACCTTCACCATTACCCCAACCGACTTGACTATTACCTTTCGCGAAAAAGGGATCCCCTTTGACCTCGGGCGATTAGCTCACTGTCCGCAGCCCTCTATGGAGGCCGATTGCTTTCCTCCCGGATTGGGATTATCCCGGATCCAGTCGGCCGTGGATCACATGGAGTTTGTCCACCTCGGTCGCGCCGGGAAGGAACTTCGCCTGGTTAAGCGCCGTCATCCGGCCACCGGCGATTCCCTGCTGGTTCCCGGAGCAGCAAGTCCTGATCCAGTCAAACCCGACGATAAACCTCCGACGCCACCCCTGCCATACGTCGTCAGGGTCCTTGCTCCTGATGAAGCCGCAGAAATCTCCAGGCTGGCCTGGCGGACTTATGGCCTGACGCACGCGGATTTTGTCTATCAACCCGAACGGCTCGCCGGCATGATTAGCGAAGGCCGCTTGACCAGCTTCGGTGCAGTCACTTCCTCGGGCGAGGTGGTCGGCCATGTGGCCTTGGAAGTTTCTCCGAACTCTCCAGCCGTGGTCCTGCTCGGTTTGGGCTTTATTCATCCCCAATACCGCCGCTCCGGCGTGTTTCGGGCCATCAATGAAAGAACAGTGGCCCAGGCCGGTAGATTGGGCTTCATGGGCGCTTACCTGTACGCCACCGCGGGGCATCCCTATTCCCAGAAAGTGGCTTTAAATTTCGGGTTCACTCCTTGCTGCATCATGCTGGGGTCTCGGGCGCCGGACACGGATTTCAAGGACTTAATTGGTCCGCTAAATCAACGGGAAAGTGTGATAACCCATTATTTAGCCTTAAAGCCTCAGAAACGGTATATCTCGATGCCTTCCCGTCATGCGGCCATGATCGGGCGCATCTATGACTGGATCGGCCTCCCGGTTGCCGCCAAATCTGAAGAACCAGTTGCCTGTCCTCTGCCCGAGACATTCTTGAAGACAACTTTTGATAAGGCCTTTAATATACTTATCATACAAGTGATGTCCATCTGCGCCGAAGCCGAACTCCATCTCCGTTCGGCCATCCGGAAAGCCCTGCAGAAGAAAGTTGACATAATTTATGTCCTATTAAACCTGGAAGATGCGGACCTGAATGACACGGTGGACTTCCTGGAATCACAGGGATTCTTTTTTGCCGGGATACAGCCTTATGGCATCATGAACAACGACGCCCTGATCATGCAATATCTCAACCTGGAAAACTTCAACTGGGATAAGATCAAGGTCGCCTCTCCCGTAGGTCAAGAGCTTTTTGAATACATCAAAAATGAGAAAAAACGTCTCCACGGGGAATGAATTGGTCGTCACGTTAATCTCCAGAACTGGTCCCTGATGACCGACTCCTGTAACCCACCTTTTAGCCATGCCGAGATATTGCGAGATATACTCTCCACTGGTCCATACGTGGACGTGGCCCTGCCGACCGCGCCCCAGCAAACCTTTACTTACCTGGTTCCTGAACATCTTAAAGGCGCTATTCAGGTCGGCCAGCGGGTGCTGGTCCCCTTCAGAAACCGCCGGGAGATCGGCTATGTGGTCACCTTCGCCACGGCGACCAGTCTGAGCCAAGTCAAAGAAGCCACCACCCTGGTGGATGAGGACCCGCTTTTTGACGTCACCTCCGCGGCCTTGTTTCTCTGGATGGCCAATTATTATCACTATCCCATCGCCAAAGTGATCACCGCCTGTCTTCCGCCGGGATTGGACGCACACAGTTATCAGGCCGTCAGGCTGACTGAGGCCGGCAACATGGCCCTGCAGACATTGAAGCTTGATCCAACCCACCGGGCTATTCTCGAAGGGCTGAAGCCATCCCGGAGTCTGCCTATTGATAAGTGCCTGGCCGCGGCCAAGACCAGGGCCAGATACGATATTATTTATCGGCTGCGGGATCAGGGTCTGGTGGCCGTCGAAACCGAGTTCAAATCGGATCGGGTCAAGATTAGTTATGATACGGAAATTTGTTTGATTGACGAAACAGATCAGGTGCCTAGAATTGAGCGCCATTGCGTCAACGAGAGTAATCCAGTTGCCGAAACATTGATTCGCCCCCCCGATGATCTGAACCACCCGGTCCCACTGTCACGCAAGGAGCAGGCTGTTTTCGATCTAATCCGTGCCACAGGCCGGATGATGGTGTCTGACCTCAAGAAACGGTCCAGGGCGCCTGAGGCGGCAATACGATCTCTGGAATCCAGGCACCTGGTCTCCACCAGGCAGGTTGAGATCTATCGGAATCCTCTGGGGGAGAACGTTTCTCTGTTGCCGCCCCCGACGACCCTGTCTCCCCACCAGCGTCAGGCCATTACCACGGTCAAGGCTGCTCTCAATCAGCGCTGTTTCGCCCCGTTCTTACTGCACGGGGTGACCGGAAGCGGCAAGACCGAGGTCTACCTGGCCCTGTTCAAGGAAGTGCTCGACCAGGGCCGGCAAGGCATTCTACTGGTTCCGGAAATCGCCCTGGTCTCCCAACTGGAGGGGTTGCTGCGGTCGCGCTTCCGAGACCGGGTGGCCATCCTGTCCAGTGCCTTGACTCCGGCGCAGAAATACAGCCAGTGGCTGCGATTGAAGAACGGACAGGCGGATATCGCGGTGGGGCCGCGGTCGGCCTTGTTCGCACCCCTGAACAACCTGGGCTTGATCGTGGTCGATGAAGAGCACGATGATTCATACAAACAAGGAGACCGGTTGCGCTACCATGCCCGAGACGTGGCTCTGGTCAAGGGGTCATTGGCCAGGGTGCCGGTCATCCTGGGCTCAGCTACTCCAGCGGTGGCCTCTTTCTATCAGGTGCGTCGCGGCCGCTATCAGTATCTTTTGTTACCGGAGAGAATCAAGCAGCGGCCATTGCCCGAAGTGGTCCTCACCCCCATGAAAGGTGAGAAGAGTCCTCTATTCTCCGAAGCGCTCCGCCAGTCTCTCCAGGAGAACCGGGATAACCAGGAACAGGCACTCATCTTCGTCAACCGCCGCGGTTTTATCCCGGTCATCCTCTGCCCGAGGTGCGGCCAGGCCGTGCAATGTCCCAACTGCCAGGTCAGCCTGACCCATCATCTGGAGGACGATTCACTCCATTGCCATTACTGTCAATTCACCCGGCCACTGATCAATATCTGCTCCAAATGCGGCAAGAAAGGTATGTCCGGATTAGGGTTCGGGACCGAAAAAGTGGAGCAGGAGCTGAAGAAATTATTCCCTCAGGCCAGAGTCGCCCGCATGGACCGGGACACCACCACCCAGCCGGGGGCTTTGTTCAGGATATTGAAGAACTTGAGGGAAGGTAAAACGGATATTTTGGTCGGGACGCAGATGATTGTGAAGGGGCATGACTTCCCCGGGGTGACTCTGGTCGGGATCATTTCGGCGGACCAGGCTTTGTGTTTTCCTGATTTTCGAGCTTCCGAGCGGACGTTCCAGGTACTTTCCCAGGTGGCCGGTCGGGCCGGCCGCGGTGAACGTCCTGGGCGGGTCATCGTTCAGACGTATAACCCGCAGCACTTCGCCATTACCTGCGCCAGGGATCACGACTACATGTCTTTTTTCGAGCGGGAGTTCCAGTTCCGGTCGGAGCTGGCCTACCCCCCTTTATCGCGTCTGCTGGGGATCAATATCTCCGGGAACGTCCCGGAAGCGACCAGCCAGGGAGCCGCGGCAGCCGGCCGGTTCTGCCGGGAATTGGCCGATACACCGGAGTTTCAGAGTCGGATCAAGGTATTGGGACCGACGCCCTGCCCTTTGTTTAAACTCAAAAATCGGTATCGCTGGCAAATCCTGATCAAAAGCCCTGGGGCCAAATTGCTTAACTCTTACGGGCGGGAAGTGAACCTGCGGCTGCCGGGTCAGTTGGCCCCGTCCGGTGTCCGGGTCACCCTGGACGTGGACCCCATGGACATGATGTAACCGGAAAAAAATCCGCTCACATTGGCGTTTGGATACTATCTCTGGCCTGGCCAATCGCTTCGGCCAGCATGTCCGCACTCACCTGATGAATGATATCATCCTGCCAGACTGGTTCCAGGTTCTTTAAAATGCTTTGCTTGTCGGACGCAGTCCATTTCAAGGCGGTTTCGATCCGGTTGATGTCGGCCGTGGTGCTGAAGAAATCTCCCGTGATCATGATGCTTTCGATTGATTTGGCGGCTAGCGATAAAAAAATCTCCAGGAGGCCCCCTGGTGTTTTCAGATAAGCGTGCCCCATTCTTGACCGCATAGATTTTTTGGAAAATATCCAGTCATGTTGATGGTATCGACTCACTCGGAGCTTGTCCACTGTGGACTCTTCCCAGGCAGTCAGCGCCGAATCCTCAAAGGGAAAACCCAGTTCTTGCTCGAACGCGGTGCGGACCTCGTGGGCCACCACAGAGATCGGCACCTGCTGGCCCGTCTCGCGGTTAATGGTCGTTACCCTCTGGCTGAAGCAAGAATATCCCTTGTCATATAGCTTCACCGGCGCTAAATTCATAATATCCAGCATTAACTCAATATCAAAATCCACTAACAGACTCATATGAAACAAAAAGGCCGAGGGGATCTCCATCGAGGCGGATAGCCCGGCCAACTTTTTACCCGCCACTTCCAGGTCGTTCTTGGGGCGAAAGGTCACCGCCACGCCCAATTGGTCTAAGGCCCGGATAATCACCCGGCTGAGAGTATGGAAGATGGTCTTGATCCCGCCGGCGAACTTAGGATGATTCAGAGATGCCCCAAACCCCAGGGCCAGGACGGTCGGCCCCATGATCACCGTGCCGCCTCCGGTGCTTCGCCGGCTATAGGCGACTCCTCTGGCCCGGCACCGGTCCAGCTTAAGGGCGGACTCAATATCCTGGTACCGGCCAACGATGGCCGCGGGTTCAAAGGTATATAAATGTAATATCGGGGGGGAGGTCGTTTCGGCTACCGACAAGGCCAGCATATCATCAACGGCCAGGCCCAGATCCACCGGGACTTGCCGGTCCCATTGACTGATCAGCCGGCCCGGATGGTTTTCAGGTGAGATTTGTTCGTCCATTTAGTTCCTGGTTCTCCCCCAAATATAATCATCGTCAAGTCTTGACACCATCTGCAGCTTACCTCACGCACCCCGCCCGACGGCGTTCTCTCCCTTAGATTGTTCTACGGTCTGTGAACAACCAGGGTCATGACTCATCAGCGTCATTTTCCGGGGAATCCACCGCATCGGCATGGGAGAACACCTCAATACCCAGTTTGGGAGCCACCTTCATGGCCCGTTCATCAACCATGGGCGAGATGGCAATTATTCTGGAGGCCTGTTGCCGGTGCTTCTTTTCGTAATATCTTACTTTTCGTTCAAATGCATACATATCGGATTTACTTAGGGATGATTTTAATTCACAAATGATCAGAAGGCCGTTCTTGACCACGACGTCCAGTTCCACTTGATCGGGCCGGCCGAAAACGATTCCTTCTTCATCGTATTCGTTGACATGGACCACTTCCCCATCGAAAACATCTTTTAAGATCGCCGCCAGGCCGCTCCTGTAAGATTCTTCTGTCTGGTGGCCCCACCGCGCTCCAATGGCACCCAGGGTGGTTTCTAACCTCTTTATACTGCGGTCTAACTTTTTCTCGCTTTCCTCATGTCTCCTATTCGATTCCGCCCACTGGGCCGCGGACTCACGTTTGAGTTCTTCCCATCTTTTGTTTGACTCCTCCCACGCCTTCTTTTGTTCGGCCCACCTGGCCGCGGACTCGCGCTTCTCCTCCTCCCATTTCTGCTCCCACGCCGCCCATTTGGCCGCGGATTCCAGGCTCTCCTTTTCCCACTTTTCTTGAAGAGCAACTCTCTGGGCGACCGATTCCCGCATGTGCTCGTCCCATTTCCTCTCGTCTAATTCGCGGGCTTCCCTCAGCTCTCTGAACATTCGATCGAATTTGGTTTCCGTCTCCATTTTATCGGGAAATTCAGGACGGCAGATTTCGAGAACATAATCCCGGATGCTGGGATCAATTTTAATCAACCTGGGAAGTTCATGGACTATCAGCTCCCGTAGCTCGTTTAGCTCCATATCATCACCTTGCCTTCCATCAAATAATCCATCCAGGTTTTGGCTAGATAACCGAACTGTCCCACTTCTTCTTTTGGTCCTTTTTAAGCGATTTTATCTCTTTATTGATTTCTTCCGTCTTAGCTGGATCGCTCTTGATATACTCCAGGGCTCGTTCAAAATGGTACAGGGCATTTTTATGATCCCCTTTAGCCCTATAGTATTTTGCCAGGTTATATGAGGCCAGACCGATCTTTCCCTCTTTCCCGTACAGGATCCCCAAATTATAAAATGTGTCCGTGTAATTCTTGTCTAGGGCCAGGACTCGGTTGAACAACTTGATCGCCTCGGCCGAATAACCCAACTCTTGATCCACCCGGCCGAGGTAATACAATGTCTCGGCGAAGTCGGGGCGCATGACCACCGATTGGGATAGGCATTCCTTAGCTCGATCGTATTGATTCAGGTTAAAATAGGTCCGTCCCAGGCTCGAAAGTATCGCCGGGTCGGCCGGATCAATCTTTACGGCTTTTTTCAGTTCCTCCAGCGCCTCTTCGTTTTTCCCAGTTCGGGCATAAACCAGACCCAGGCCCAAATAGGCCATCTTGTCCATGGGATTCTGTTTGATCCGATTCATGAATCGCCGCTCAGCCAACTGGGCATCCAGATATTCCGATTCCACCCGGGTCTTGATATCTTGAAAAGTCGATTCGTGGGCCTTTTGCTTGGTCAACTGGACTGGATAACTCTTAGATTTGATGTAATTACTCAAATAAATCATCCGGTCCTGGGTGTCTGGGTGGGTCAATAGATAGGTGGGCACGTTGCTTGAGCCCAACCATTTCGTCTCGTGACCCATTCGCTTCATCATCTCCGGCATGGCGGCTGAGTTATATCCGGCCGCGGTCATGAAGGTCAGGCCCATAAAATCAGCCTCCTCTTCATCGGCCCGACTATACATCAACTGGGTTTGGACGTTGGCAGCCATGCTCCCGACCATGAGCGCCCCAGCCACCGGTCCGCCTATCAATAATCCGGCCAACATGCCGATCGCAGAAGCAATATTCACCTTCGTCGATTTTTCGATCCGTTTGGCAATGTGCCGTTCCACCACGTGCCCCAACTCGTGGGCGATGACACTGGCCAATTGGCTCTCATTTTCGGACAGCAAGATAATTCCTGTGAAGATAAAGACGTACCCCCCAGGGGCGGCGAAGGCATTCAAACCGGGGTCGTCTATCACGTAAAACTGGACTTCAAACGGCGGATTTTCCACCGTACTTACAAGATTTTGACCTATCTTCTCCACGTAGTTGGACACAGCCTGGTCATTGACGAACTTAACCTGCTCTTTAACCTTGAGGAAAAATTCCTTCCCCAGTTCCTTTTCCTCTTTAGGCGACATCATGGCCCAAGATGGTTGCGCCCATCCAGCCACAATCAGGCACACGACCAGGCAGGTCACCACGACCATTACCGATGTATGAGAATGAACCTGTTTCTGAAACCCGTTTCCGGACTCCGGATCAGTCCTCTTCATCACCTTCCCCTTCATCATCATCCCCTGTCAAATCTTCCGGGGGAATAATCTGGCTCAAATCCAACCTGTCGGCCTCGCTCCATAACCCTTCTAAGTCATAGAACGACCGGACTTCATCGTAAAAAATGTGGATAATCACGTCGTTGAAGTCTAAGAGCGCCCATGTTCCCTCCTTGACTCCCTCCTGACCCAGGGTATAGAACCCCAGTTGCTTGGCTTCAGCATGGACATGTTCAGCAATGGCCTGGACTTGTCGTGAGGAATGCCCCGAACAGATGATGAAATAGTCGGCGTACGCACAACTGCCGCTGACATCTAAGGCAATGATATCGCGTGATTTTTTTTGAGCTACAAGTCCGACCAAGGCTTCGGCCTTGGCTCTGGAACTAACGCCCTTCTTTGATAGGCGTTTTCTGGGAGCACGTTTAGTACTGATCATCTAATCCCCATCCGGCGGTCTGGCCGCACAATCAGTCAATGTCGCAGTATAGAGTTGGTGTGTCTGAATATATTCTTCCACCACCGGTGGCGTCAAAAACGTGATGGGCAGGCCCGTCCCGACCATCTCCCGCAGACGCGTGGCGGAAATAAATAATCCGGTAATTGGTTGAAAACAAATAGTGTGGCCGGAGGGATGAACAAACCGGCCATCCTTCTCCGCCCAGGTTGTCCCCGGCGTTATCTGGGACAAATAATCCCGCAGGTCTCCCGCCTGCCGATATCCCGGTCGGGTGGTGACCACCAAGTTGGTTAAGGAGAAAATGACCTGATAATCTTTCCAGGTGTTGATTTCTAAAAAGGAGTCCAGCCCAATAATCAGATAAGGATCCGCCCGGCCTTGATATAGCCGATGAAATTCCCTGATGGTATCCACGGTGAAGGAAGGCCCGGCGCGGTCTCCTTCCACATCCCAGGCATCCAAATAGGAAACTGGAGCCACTGCAGCTTTGGCCATGGCCAACCGGTGGTAAAAAGAAATGATATCCGTCTGTTTCTTATGGGGAGGTTGGGCTGCAGGGACAAAGGTGACTCGGGTTAGACCAAGGACTGCTTTCACCTCAACCGCGGACCTGAGGTGACCATAATGTATGGGATTAAAGGTCCCGCCAAAGAGACCTATTCGGATGGTCCTTGAATCCGTTGGGGATACTTGTTTCAATCTCTCGAGCCTGGTCGCTGGGTTAGTCTTGTACGCGGCGGACAGACTTTAAGCCCTGACCTGGCCGTCGCCATAGGCGATAAATTTCGTGGTCGTTAATTCTTCTAGACCCATGGGGCCAAAAGCATGGAGCTTAGAGGTGTTGATGCCGATCTCCGCCCCCAGGCCTAATTGGCCGCCGTCGTTAAATCTGGTCGAAGCGTTGACCAGGACCAAGGATGAGTCCACCTCTCGGATGAACCGCTGAGCCCGTTGGTAATCCGAGGTGACGATGGCCTCGGTATGATTGGAACTGTACTGGGCGATGTGATCCAGCGCCTCATCCATATCGGCCACCACCTTCACGGCCAGGATCAGGTCCAAAAACTCGGCCGGCCAGTCGGATTCCATGGCTGCTTTGGCCTGGAGCAAAAGAGACAACGTCCGTTCGCATCCCCGCAGCTCAACGCCGGCTTGATCAAATCGTTCCGCCATGGCCGGCAAGAATTGAGCCGCCACATCCTGGTGGACCAACATTGTCTCCATGGCATTGCACACCCCAGGCCGGTGGACTTTCGAATTATAACATATTTCTACAGCCATATTCAAGTCGGCACCGGCGTCGACGTAGACATGGCATACCCCTTTATAGTGTTTTAGCACTGGGATACGAGAATTTTCAGTCACAAATCGGATTAAACCCTCGCCCCCTCGGGGAATGATGATATCCACGTAATCTTCCATGGTCAACAGTTCTTTTACGGCGGCCCGGTCAGTCGTATCCACCACTTGCACGGCATCAGAATGAATACCGGCGGCATTCAGGGCTTCTTGCATAATCCCGGTCAGAATCAGGTTGGACCGCAGCGCCTCAGAACCCCCTTTAAGAATAACTGCATTCCCTGATTTAAGACACAACGCGGCCGCGTCCACCGTCACATTGGGCCGGGATTCATAAATGAAACCGATGACTCCCAGGGGGATCCGCATTCGGCCGACCGTCAGGCCGTTGGGCCGGCGCCACATTCCGGTCACTGCCCCGACCGGATCCGGTAGAGCCGCTACCTCATGTAAGCCGGTAATCATGGATGAGATAACACTATCGCTGAGGGTCAACCGATCCAGCATGGCCGCGGACAGTCCCGCTGCCCGGGCATCTGCCACATCCTTGGCGTTCTCGGCCTGGATGGCCGTTTGATGGGCCTTGAGTCCCTGGGCCATATTCAGCAACGCCTTATTCTTAATAGATGTCTCGGCCCTGGCCACTTGTCGGGCCGCCGCCCTGGCCCGGACGGCCAGTTCCATAATTCGGGACGTTACTGACATCGAACTCCTCCATCATGAAATATCACCATGTTATCTCGGTGGATAACCTCATCATAGGGCTTGTATCCCAAATTTTCTTCAATCTGGCTGGTTTTCAGCCCTTTGATCCGTTCAATTTCGGTTGACCCGTAATTGACCAGGCCGACGGCCACCATCTCCCCCTGCCCGTCCACACAACGAACCACGGCCCCCGGACCGAACCGTCCTTCCACTTTGGTAATGCCAGACGGGAGGAGGCTCTTGCCATTGTGGAGTAAAACTTCTTTGGCCCCGTCATCAACCACGATGTCTCCGGCCGGGTTACATGAAAATGCAATCCAAGAACGCCGTTTAGAAATAGGCTTGTCCACCGGCAGAACCAGGGTGCCGACCTCAACCCCATCGAACACATCGGACAGATTATTCTTCTGCTTGCCGCCGACAATAATAGTTGGAACCCCACCTAAGGCGGCTTTCCGGGCCGCCTGAAGTTTACTCAACATGCCGCCCCGGCCCGGACCGTAAGCCACGTCGGTGGCATATTTTTCGATTTTCCGAGTGATCGATTCAACTAACGGGATGAATTTAGCTTCGGGGTGTTGTCTGGGATCCTGATCGTAGAGGCCATCAATACTGGTCAGGTTAATGAGTAAGTCGGCATCAATTAAGTTGACCACCATGGCGGCCAGGTTATCATTGTCACCCAACCTGATTTCCTTAACCACCACTGTGTCATTTTCATTAATGATTGGTATAACCCGCCATTGCATCAGGGTGAAAACGGTGTTTCGGGCGTTCAGATAGCGCTGGCGGTTGGACAGATCATCACCGGTCAACAGGACTTGAGCTACTTCCACCCCATACCGGTGAAAGGCTTCCTCATAAACCTGCATCAAAATCGACTGACCAATGGCGGCATAAGCCTGCTTCTGGGGGATTGACTTGGGCGTATCGGCCAGCTTCATTTTCCGGACACCCGCAGCAATGGCTCCGGAGGAGACCATAACCACCTGCAGACCGCGTTCGAGCAACAGAGAGACTTCATCAGCCAGTCGGTTGATGACCCGCAAATCCAGCCCCTCATCAGTGGTCAGCACGGCACTGCCGACTTTGATCACCACCCGTTTCACCCGGCTGATTATCTCTTCTCTTAACGCGCTTTTATTCATACATCTCGCTCAAATAAATGCCTTCGGATGACTGCGGTTAATTCCTTGATTCCGGTGCCGGTTTTAGCCGAAATCAAGCGCGGGGAATAGCCTGCTTGCTTAAACGCCGCCTTCACCAGGTTAAGCCGCTCAGGGTCGGTCACCAGGTCGATCTTATTGAGGACGACCACCTGAAACTTTTCGGCCAAAGCCGGCTTGAACAGTCGAAGTTCATGATTTATGATGTCAAAGGAAGCCAGAGGATGGTCGCTGTCGACAAGGGACACGTCCACCAGATGAACCAATAAATTGGTCCGTTCTACGTGCTTGAGAAAACGATGCCCCAGTCCGGCGCCCAGGTGGGCGTTTTTGATCAGGCCCGGGATATCTGCCACCACGAAGGGACGGTCTTGGTCGGAATCCACCACCCCCAGGTGGGGGGTCAAAGTGGTGAAGGGATAATCGGCTATCGTGGGTTTGGCCGAGGAAATTCTGGAGATAAGAGTGGATTTACCGGCGTTGGGTAACCCGATCAAACCGACATCGGCAATCAGCTTCAGTTCAAGGAAAAGCTGCCTGGCCTCTCCGGGCATTCCCTTCTGGGCAAACCGCGGCGTCCGATGGCGCGAAGTGGCGAAATGGTGATTACCTTTCCCCCCTCGGCCACCCCGAGCCACGCACAGCGTTGTTCCATCCCCGGCCAGATCACCCAGTAGTTCACCGGAATCCTGATCATAGACCAGGGTCCCCACCGGGACATCAATGACTATATCGGCCCCATTTCTGCCGTGACAATCACTAGACTTTCCCTGTCCCCCTCGTTCGGCCTGGAACTGCTTTTTAAAATGGAAGTCGTTCAGGGAATTGATCCTGGTGGTGGCCTGGAGGATGACACTCCCTCCATCACCGCCATCGCCCCCGTCCGGGCCGCCCCAGGGTTTGGACCGTTCCCTCCTGAAACTGACACTCCCGCTCCCACCGTTTCCGGCAGATACGGTGATCTTCGCTTCATCATGGAACATCATCTCTGCACCAGGGCTAGTTCTACCACCAGGCTTGTTTTCCCAATAGAGTCGGGCGGTTCGGCCGGATTGACTTGTCCAGACGACCGCCTTCTCAGGGAAGACCAGGCGAGATAGTTAAGGGGTTGGAGATGAGACGGCATCGGCAACGGCTGATGGAATCGGATAGACACTCACCTGTTTTTTGTCTTTGCCCTTACGTTCAAAGGTAACTACACCGTCGATTTTGGCAAAAATAGTATAATCCCGGCCTAGGCCGACGTTATTTCCAGGGTGAATCTTGGTCCCGATCTGCCGGATCAGGATACACCCTGCCGAAACCGTTTGCCCATCGGAGCGCTTAGCTCCACGTCTTCTTCCTGCACTGTCGCGGCCGTTCCGGGAACTGCCGCCGGCTTTTTTGTGCGCCATTAGATCAACTCCTATATCACTACGTTAGGAAAATATATCTCCCCACCCCAAACCAAGACTCGAACTGGGGCAGCCTAAGCCTCAGCCACGGCGTTGCTGTCTTGAGGGGCCATTTCAGTAGTCACGGGGGTCGCGGTTACCGCGCCGTCTAGACCAAACTCAGTGACTTTGATCTCAGTAAAATACTGCCGATGGCCGTTTTTCTTTTCATAGCTCTTGCGTCGTTTCTTCTTGAATACAATAATCTTTTTCCCCTTGCCCTGTTTCAGAATCACGCCGTCAACCCGAACCCCTTCCAGGGTGGGTTTGCCGACCTTGATACTGTCGGTTTCGTCTGAGAGCATCAGGACCTGGTCAAAGCTGACGGTCTGACCAACATCACCTGAGAGACGTTCTACTCGAAATATCTCTCCGGCCCTGATCTTGTATTGTTTGCCACCGGTCTTAATAATTGCGTACATGGGCTTTCCTCATTTGATAAATTTGCCTGGCCCGGCCATCAAGTGGCCTCAGGTTAGTCCCTTAAGGGCGCGCAGGCCTCGAATCCCGAACAATGTGTGGCTCTGGTGGTTACGACTACGCGTTGGCAGGTGATCCGGGTATCAGGCAGGGGGCCGATAGGTATCAGTCCAGCTCCCTTAATTAAGTGATTCTTCAACCAGATCTCTGCTACGGATGCCGTACGTGGTAAACTAGGCGGATATAAACTATATATGGAAACACAGATGAAACAAAATGTCAAGATAAATTAGAGCAAGAGGCAGGGCAAACGCATGAAAAATTCTGACAGGACTTGAGCCGGCATATTTTGCCCGCACGTCCTACACCTGGAATGGTTGAAT
>JADFXK010000230.1 GCA_015233625.1 Deltaproteobacteria bacterium
TCCCCATTCGTTTGTTCCGCCGCAGCGCCTCGTCCGCGCGTAGTGGCCGGTGGCCAGGTAGTCAGCCCCCAGGCGAGTTATGGCATCCCACAAAAAACCGAATTTAATCATTTTATTGCATAACACACAGGGATTTGGGGTGCGTCCCTGGGCATATTCGTTGACAAAGTTCGACACGACTTCCCGCTCGAAATGTTCTGAGGCATCGATAAAGGAAATCGGCAGATCCAACTGCCGGCCCAACTCGACCATCATGTCCGGGGTCACCCGATTCGCATCGTCCGGGCCATAAAATGGCAAGGTCAGATGGACACACAGGACGGTGGCACCACTTTCCTTCAGCCATAACGCGGCAATGGCGCTGTCAACGCCGCCGCTCACCGCCACCGCGATCACCGCCCCCCGGGGAGGATTCTTTTCAAGTCCCGTCATATAATCCAGAAAGCAACTCCAAGATGATCATTTCAGGAAAGGCTTATGCATTTTTAAGTAGCTAAAAAGGTAGGTAAATAAAAATTTCGGGAGCGTCCGGCGGCTAGGGATAAAACCTCGTCGCCGGGGCTAAGGAAGAGGATTGGGTGAACATCCGGTATAGACCGACGCGGCTACAAGGAGAATCAAGAAATAAACGGGCTAAGATCGGCTTTATCGTCATCGGTGGTCAGCACTCGCTTCCGGGCTAAAGCCGCACCGGTGTCGAAGACCACTTCCATGGCCCGGGGCGGACAAAGGGGCACACACAATTCACACATGCTACACTTATCCGGCTGGAATAGGACTTCCATACTCGGCCGGGACACTTGAAGCGCCCCGGTCGGGCAAAAGGCGGTACAAGCGCCGCATTGGTAACATTTGTCCTCATTGCGTCGGACCTGTTGACCGATGGTCTCGACCTGGACCCCCAGGCCCTTAAGATAATTTACCCCCTCCTGAAAATTTTTGCGGCTGCCCGAGAGTTCCATGACCATCAGTCCCTCTTGGCCGGGAGTGATCCGAGCCTTCAAGATGTTAAACGTCAGGTCAAAACCCTTGGCCAGGTTAAACACCACGGGTTGGTCGGCCGTCTCTTTGGGGAACTTTAGCACAAGCATTTTGGAGGTTACCTTACTGCGCATAGTATTGTCCTACGGGTTGCGGGTTACGGGTTGCTGGTTATTGGTTGCTTGTTGCTCGTTGCTTGTTATCTGTCGCACGTCACTTGTTACATGTTTACAGTTGCTGGCTCCGGGTTAAGAGATGCCTGTTTCAGGTTGGTGGTTGCTTTGAACAAGTAACAAGTAACGAGCAACCAGGAACGGTTTAACGATACTTGTCCATTACCTTTTTGAATCCCGGCAGGGCATTAGTGATTGTTGAATCGTCTACGCAATAGGCGATCCGAAAATAACCCGGTCCCATAAAGCCGCTGCCCGGGACAGTTAAGATGAGTTCTTTTTGTAACTCAGCGACAAAGTTGATATCATTATCGATAGGCGACTTGGGAAACAAATAGAAAGCTCCGGCTGGTTTGATGAACTGGTATCCGGCGTCCTTCAGCCCGTCACACAAGAGGTCCCGTTTTCGCCGGTAAATGTCCACCTCAACGCTGACGCCTTGCAGCCGGGCCACCACCCGTTGCATCATCGCCGGGGCGTTGACGAACCCCAGAATCCGATTGGCCAGAGTCATGGCCCCCAGCATGGCCTTCACGTCATCAGCCTCAGGATGAAGAGCCAGGTAACCGATGCGTTCACCGGGCAGCGACAGGTCCTTGGAATACGAGGTCACCACCACGCTATTCCGGTAGGCGATAAACAGACTGGGCGCGTCCAGGCCATCGTACAGGATCTTCCGGTAGGGTTCATCGGAAATCAGCAAGATGGCTCGCCCTATCTCCCGACTCTTAATCTCCAAAGCCCGGCCCAGATCTACAAGGTTTTGCATAGAGTACACTGCCCCGGTAGGGTTATTGGGCGAGTTGATCAATACCGCGGCGGTCTTTGGCGTCACAGCCTGGGCGATGGCATTTGTATCCAATGAAAAATCTTCATGAGTCGGCACTTGAACGATTTTCCCATTATGATTACCGACATAGGCATCATATTCCACAAAATATGGTCTGGGCGCAATGATCTCATCGCCTGGATTAAGGATCGATTTGAGCACCACGTTCAGGGCCCCGGCCGCGCCACAGGTCATGATGATGTGGTCGCCGGTAAACTTAACTCCGTATTGGCCTGAAATATAATCCGCCACCGACTGTCGGACGGCCGGAAAACCATTGTTGGGCATATAGCCGTGCACGCCCCCGGTTTCCGCAGCCACTTCTTTGGTCAACGCTTGATGAAAGGCCTCTGGAGGCGGAGGATATGGATTACCCAGGCTAAAATCAAAAACCTTGTCGGCGCCGTGCAATCCTTTGAGTCGGGCGCCTTCCTCGAACATCTTACGAATCCATGATGATTTTTCTATCGCCTCTCTCATTTGGGCGGAGATGGGCATGAGGGCCTCCTTGGCTGGCAATCGATCTGCATCCGAGTAGGGATTAGTTGCCCCGGATGGTTAGTTTGATGGGGTAAGAGACTATTTTTTTGTCTTCAGCTCTCATTAACTTATTTATTTTAATCCCCATGCCCGGCGGGAGATGAGGATTATCATCATCTTTGATCCGGGCCCAGATGACCATGGCTTCGGCCATTAGGATATCCGGCGCACCTGTTGGTTTGAACTTGACAATGAGCTTGGAACCCAGATCCAGCGGTCGTTGGGAAGCAATGAAAAACTCTCCGCCGGCCACGTTCAAATTCACGGCCTGTTCAAATTGTTCATCGGTGAGCAATTCCACCACTGGGGTGGTTTTTTGTTGGGTCTCGCCGGACTTGATAAATTTTTCAATAGTGTTAGTGGTTTTCCGCAGCCGTTTAACCAGGGTCACCAGAAGCTTCCGAAATTCTGAAGGAATTTTATTGAATTCCCGGTCCAGATAGTCTTTGTCGATCAGGCCCAGGCACGTTTCGCCCACGGCTCTGGCCGAAGCTGATCTGGGAAACTTATCAATAAATCCCATTTCACCAAGAAGTTCGTTATCTTGCAATACATCCACAATTACTTCATGCCCCTGGATTACTTTGAATATCTCTACCTTGCCCTTCAGTATCTGGAACACCCAGTCACCAAAGTTACCATCTTCAAAGATGATCTCTCCATCGTAATATCTGTTTTCCGAGATGACAGGCAGCACGGGGTTATCTCCATCTTGGGTGTTTCTGGTTTCTGGTTTCTTGTTGCTTGTTGCCGGTTGCTTGGTGCCGGTTGATTGTTGTTTGTCAAGGTTCTTGAGTCAAAGCTCAAGGCATGATTTTCGCCTCGCCCCTAACGGTCGCAGCCCGTTCGATCAAAGGCATTGGGTGCCGGTCTTCGGTTTATGGAACAAGCAACCAGAAACAAGCAACCAACACCTGTTGTCAAATGATGATTTCCAGCCCTTCCGCGGCGGCGAGGCATTCCAACTTCGCTCCTCGGTGATCGATAATTTCCTGGCATGCTTGTAATATTTCATTGATCTGATCATCAGTCCGGTCGGGATCATAATGATATAAGGCAAACCTTTTCACCTTAGCGTCCAAGGCCAGCTCCAGAGCCGCCTGAAAGGTGGAGTGCCCCCAACCCCGATGCGCCTGGTATTCTTCATTGGTGTATTGGGAATCGTGAATCAAAAGATCCACTCCCTGGCAAAAATCAGTGAGCTTATGATAGTAATCCATAGTGGCCAGGTCCAGCTCTCCGGCGTTTAAGTCACGGCCCGATGTCGGCAGTTCATTGTCCGTGATGTAGGCGATGGATTTATCTTCTTTGGTCAGGCGGTAACCCAAGGTTTTTCCGGGATGGAGGAGATTGATGGCCCTGATTTTAAAGTCGTCTATGCTATATTCTCGTTCCGCCAGGTTCCGGAAATCCACGCTGGCGCCCATGGTCCGGAGAGGGATGGGGAAGTAGGGCTGGTCCATTTGTCCGGTAATGGCTCTTTGAGTGTCAATTCCCTGACCACTATAGAGAGTCAATTTATTTCCGGGTTTGAAGGCCGGTTTAAAGAATGGAAAGCCCTGGATATGATCCCAGTGCTGGTGGGTCAGGAAGATATGGATTCTGGAATTAATCCGCTGGTTATTTAAAGTCTTGCCCAGCTCGCGGATGCCCGTCCCGGCGTCAAAGACGATGATTGAGCCACTACCCAATCTGACCTCAACGCAAGAGGTGTTACCACCGTACTGGACTGAATTTTTGGCCGGCGCCGGGATGGAGCCCCGGACCCCCCAAAAGGTCACCTTAATCGTATTGTTTACGATGGCCATCACGGTTTCCTTGACAGCTTCAAAGGTGGTGTTCTTATCTATAAAGGCTACCGCGCCTTTGCTGAATGCCTGTTCTTTATCCACGTCATACAATTTGCTGGAAATGAAGACGACCTGCTTCCCATCTGCCAGACCCAGTTCGTTGAGCTGATCAAGCAGCTGAAATCCGTCGAGTTCGGGCATCATGATGTCGATCAAAAGCAGTTTGGCCGTATTGTTGGTCAGCCATGTGGCCACCTCGGTACTTTTGTTGATGATCGCCACTTTCAGCCCCTCACCAGCCAAAGCTGCGGCCACCAGCCTGGTCAAGGTCAGGCTGTCGTCAACCAGTAATATATCGTATGAGTCGGCCATGGGTACCCCAGAGAAATGTCCATTTCACAATATATAGTCTTTTTTCGGTGATGTCAAAAAAATAATTAGCACATTCAGGGTACTGTGCCCGGTCTAGGGTTTTTTTTAGATAAGACTCATTACCGCTATGGGGAGAGGGGGAGGATGATGCAGATGGGGTAAAACTCACCGAGCCACACATGGGCCTTCTGATTAGGTATCCGGCCCGGCTATCCCGGGTCATTTTAATCACGCCGGCCGGGAAGCCTGGACGAACCTTACCCGAGGCGAGATCTACATGGTGCGGTCTACAGAATGTCCCGAACCCCGGGCGGCCAGGGACTTATTGTGCGTAAAGTAATGCCGCAAGGCCATCCCCGCCACATTCTTAGCTTTGACCCTGATGGAAGCACGGTTTATAACCAGGACTGAGATGGCAATCTCTTTTCCGTCGTGGTCTATCCCGTATCCGGAAAACCAGTTGTATTTAAGCGCGCCGTCGCTGCTGAACATGGTCCCGGTCTTGCCGCCCAGGGAAACGTTGCAAAGATTCGAGGTACGAACCGCCTGGCGAAAAAAAGAGGCGCAAGTGCCTTGAGTAATCGTCGCCGACATCAACACCTTCATCTCAGCCGCGGTCCGGGGAGACATAATCCGGCCCAGGCAGGTGGGTCGGCCATAATAGACCACATTCCCCGACTGGTCGGTGATCTTCTTGATGAAGGTGGGCTCAATCATGATTCCGGAATTAGCCACGGCCGCGGCCAGCATCGCACCATGGATAGGTGACAGACTGGTTTCGCGATTGTAGCCGGAAGCGACCTTGGCCAGCGGATAGTCATCAGCGGGTACCTCGGCGGTGCTCTTCTCCAGTGGTAATTCAAAGGTGATGGGACGGTTAAAATAGAACCGGTGGGCATACTCTTCTAATATCTCCCGGCCGACACTAAAAACGCCCAGTTTCCCAAAGACCATGTTGATCGACTTAGCAAAGGATTCTCTTAAGGATATCCGGTGGGAATAGCTGTTGGTTTCTTTAGTCAGGAACCTGGGGTCGAGCTGATAGGCCGCCCCATTGTAGGCAATCGTATCATCTGGATAATAATCTTTTCTTTCGATAGCTGCGGTGGCCGTAATGATTTTGAACAAGCTGGCGGCCGGGTATTTGCTCTGGATACATAGATTCTCGTCCCGGCCGTTCTGGAGATAGCTGACCATGGCCTTTATCCGGCCGGTCTCCGGGTCCATGGCCACAAAGGCGGCGTATGGCGGGGAGTATTGCTCAAACAGATCATGGACGTATTGCTGCAGGTCGGGATCTAAGGTGGTATTGACTACAAATTTCTCGCCTGTGCTGGCCGTAATCGATACGTTTTGTTCATTGCCTGGGGGAAAAGACGGAGTGCCGAGAAGGGTGCCGACTTCTTGCTTGGTCAGGAATCGTTTGGCCGGTGTCGGATATTTTGGTGCCTGGCTAACTCTTGCGTCGGCCCGGCCGGTCATGAATGAAGCGGCCAGGGCTGTCTCCAGGGGTTGCTGCACCGTCTCAAAGGGCAATCCGACGATAACCGTCGTAATTCCTATTAATAGGCCAAACAGGGCCAAAGACCTCCCTCCAAGCCTGGAGAGTCTCTTTGCCCGAGATGGTTGCTTCCGGGCGGCCTGGAGCATTTGCCGCTCCTGCCAAGTCAGGTAATGAGTCATCGCTAACTCCGTACAGTGATATTTATCCAGCGGGGTTAAAAGGGATTAGCAAATAATTCAACCAGCCTAGGGTAATAGGGCGCTCTGTTTTCATCAGCCTGGCCGGCACCCGGTCTAACTAACCCGAAGAGACCCAGGCTGTCAAGCAAGAATATGGCAGAGAGGGTTAGCCGCGCCTGATGATTAATTCTTTTTCCTTGACCAGGTTCAGGCCCGGACGCCGGTGATCCTTTCCAAACCGTTCATGTAAGGCCGCAAAGCCTCGGGAATGATGACGCTACCGTCATTCTGCTGATAATTTTCCAGGATGGCCAACAGGGTCCGCCCCACGGCCAGGCCCGAGCCATTTAAGGTGTGGACGTAAGTCGTCTTTTTTTGGCCCGTCGGCCGATACCGGATGTTGGCTCTTCGAGCCTGGAACTCCTCAAAATTACTACACGAAGAAATTTCCCGGTAGAGCCCCTGCCCCGGCAACCAGACTTCGATGTCATAGGTCTTGGCTGCAGAAAAGCCTAGGTCCCCGGTGCATAGGGAGACCACCTGGTAATGCAGATTAAGCCTTCTTAGGATTTCCTCGGCATTGAGCAAGAGTTTTTCCAATTCCTCATAGGAGGTCTCCGGCCGGCTGAACTTGAC
>JADFXK010000231.1:0-463 GCA_015233625.1 Deltaproteobacteria bacterium
AAATCCCTGCCTGGAGGTCCGACGGATTCGAGGCCACGGACCACCGGCAGGATGATCTAATAACACCACTTTCAATGTTTAATTCTACAGAAGGAGCTTTAGAAATGGAAGCTAAAAATCAATTAATCCCAATTCCAAACAGAAAAATTAGTATCAACGGAATGGACTTGCCGGTGGTAGAATACAAATGCCAGCGGGTAATCACCTTCAAGCAGATTGATTTAGTCCATCAACGGCCAGAAGGAACAGCCAAGCGGAACTTTGCAGAAAACCGTGAGCGGTTCATCGAGGGTCGGCATTATGAGAAAGTAACTCGGTACGAAATTCGTCCCGAGCCATGGGAAGCGTTTGGCTTTGGTAAGAATGCCACGGAAGGCATAATTATCTACGAACGTGGCTACCTTCTCCTGGCTAAATCCCTTACCGATGATATGGCCTGGGAAGTCCAAGAGAAGTTGATTGA
>JADFXK010000231.1:536-1003 GCA_015233625.1 Deltaproteobacteria bacterium
GTTCATCTACCGGGACGGGCTGGCCATAGCCAAAATGGTTGGGCTGACGGGCAATCAGGCATTGCTAAGCGCCGACAAGTTTGTGAGACGATTCCTCGGTGAAGGTTGTCTTGAGTCGATTGGTGTTATCCACTTGCTCAACGAGCCCCAGGAGCGGCATTTCACGCCCACTGAACTGGGGCAACTCCACGGTGGGATTACGGCCAAGCAGATGAACAAGTTATACTTTGAACGGTCATAATTGACCCTTTTATTGGCGTACCTAATATCGAGGTATAGATTTTTTCTGATATCTTTATTATAATCTCCTGGCAATACAGAAACCATTTTTCAGCCAGGTGATTAGCATGATTCCGGTACACCTCACCAAGGAAGATGTCGCAGTCTTTAAGAGAGAACGGTATATCCATCCACACCCAAGGATACAGGTTAAGATGGAAGTAATGTGGTTAAAGAGTCTTGGATAT
>JADFXK010000231.1:1060-1676 GCA_015233625.1 Deltaproteobacteria bacterium
ATCATAAAGACATATAACGACGGTGGCTTAGAGCAATTGAGGGAGATAAACTTCAATAAGCCTAAAACTAAATTAGCAGATTATCAAGGGGCTATTGAAGCCTATTTTCGCAATAATCATCCTTCTTCCATATCTGAGGCAGTAAATAAAATTGAAGAAATTACAGGTATTAAACGGAGTCCGACGCAGGTCCGAAAGTTCTTGAAGTCGATTGGTCTACGATACTTGAAGGTTGGAGTTGTTCCCTCTAAGGCCAACCCCCAAGAGCAGGAAACATTCAAAAGTGAAAAGCTTATGCCGCGATTAGAGGAGGCAAAACCTGGAGAAAGACAGGTATTCTTCATCGATGCAGCACACTTTGTGTACGGCGCTTTCTTGGGGTTTCTCTGGTGTTTCTGCAGAGTGTTCGTAAAATCACCAGCCGGGAGAAAACGTTTCAATGTATTGGGGGCATTGAATGCAGCCAGTCACCAATTGATCACAGTGACTAATACTACCTATATCAATGCCCTAAGCGTATGCGATCTTATACGCCAGATAGCAGCCCAATATGTTGGGATACCAATTACTTTAGTTTTAGATAATGCTAGCTACCAAAAATGTGCTCTGGTTCAGG
>JADFXK010000231.1:1704-6986 GCA_015233625.1 Deltaproteobacteria bacterium
AATATTGAACTGCTATATTTGCCATCATATTCACCCAACTTAAACCTAATAGAACGACTTTGGAGATTCGTAAAAAAGAAGTGTCTATACTACAAATATTATTCAGAATACAATGAATTTGAGGCAGCTATTCAGAATTGCCTGTATTCTACTCATACCAAACACAAAAAAGAGTTAGAAAAGCTGCTCACTCTTAGATTTCAGTGTTTCACAGATGATCAACTCATGGCAGCTTGATGTTATCTTTCTGGACTGTTGGCACCGAAAACAGTCAATTATGACCGTTCAAAGTATAAATGGATTTGAGCAGAGGACTTCTCTAGCTCGGCGATGATTACCGGCAACCACCCTCACTGTAACAAGTCACCCCGAAATCTATACCCCACACCCCGAATAGTACCGATCCGTTCTTGCTGACCACCCAATTTCTTACGGAGTCGTCGGATATGGGTATCGACCGTCCGGGCATAACCATCATAGACAGAGCCCCAGACCTGATCGAACAAATCCTCCCTGGTCAAGACATTGCCTGAATTAGCCGCCAGACATCGCAACAATCGGAACTCTGTGGCCGTCAATCTGACATCCTGTTCCTCGATTTCCACCCGATGCTTCTCCGGATCAATCAGAATTCCTGGAAATCGGATAAGTGAATTAGATGTTTCCTTATCATTTAGCCTTCTGAGCACGGCTTTGACCCTAAGCACCAGTTCCCGGGGGCTAAACGGCTTGGTCAAGTAATCGTCCGCACCCAGCTCAAAACCAATAACCCGGTCAATTTCTTTCGCCCTGGCCGACAGCATCATAATCGGCATAGTACTGATATCACTATCTTTACGTATAGAACGACAAACCTCCTTGCCATCGAGCTTAGGCAGCATGAGGTCGAGGATGACCAGATCCGGCCGTTCTTTTTTGGCCAGTTGTATCCCCACCACTCCATCCATAGCCCGCAGGACATGGAAGCCCTCTTGCTGAAGATTGTATTCCACCAGATCGAGAATATCCTCTTCATCTTCCACCACTAATATGTTCACCTGGGACATATGATTTCTCTTCCCTTTCTAGGGCCGCTCAGTCCGTGGCTGAATTTGGTTCACTTAGCCAGTCCTGAATTGTGGCCATGATTTTATCCCGGACTCGCCTGGTTAAGGCCAACTTTTCTTCGTGACTGCCTATAAATGACGCCGGGTCGTCAAAGCTCCAATGCAGCCTTTTGGCTATTCCCGGAAAAATGGGACATCTTTGGCCGGTTGATTCATCGCATACGGTTATGATATATCGATATAATTTTCCTTGCTTATATAAATCAAACACACTCTTGGTTTGGTGACCCGACAGATCCAATCCTACTTCCCGCATGACCTCCAGGACTAAGGGATTGATGCTGGTCGGTTCAAAACCGGCGCTGGATACTTCAAAACGATCGCCGGCCATGTGACGCAAGAAAGCCTCCGCCATCTGGCTCCGGGCACTATTATGGACACAAACAAAAAGAACCGCGGGGTTTCTGGTCACAATCGCCTCCAAAGCGTCTGGGTCAGGATAATCCAGGTTGTCTCAACCATCTTCGAATGTGGTAAGATTCCTCACATTCGTTCGGAATGACAATTTTACATCATCATTCCGGATGGTCTAACCCGATGTCATTTCAAGCGAAGCGAGAAATCTTAACGATCCACCCTCATGTTCAGTATTGTGCCGTCAGCTCGGGCTGGTGGAAGAGATTGATGTTTCCGTTCTGGCTGATGGGGCGGCAATTGATCCCTTTGGCGGCCTGTTTGACCCTCTTCTTTAGCTCGGAGAGATCAAATGATTTCATGACATAATATTCCGCAGCCAGGGATCGGGGATCTGATTTGCCGGAATCATTGGCGCTGCACAGGATGACTGGGAGTTTATAGTTATCAGCACGAATTTGCTGAAGTAAGTTAAGTCCATTATCCCCACCCAGCATAATGTCCAAGACCATCACGTCAGGTTGTAGACTGTCTAAGGACTCTCTCAAGTGCAATCCTGAGGCGAGAGTCGCTACGGCGTGTCCATCTTCGGTCAACTCATCAAGATACATTTCTCGGATGTATTGTTCATCATCCACCACTAACACTTTGGCCATATAATCTCCGGGTTATCCCGTAAATCAGTCTTGTTTGAAGTAATCGTCAGTTCTCTTGAATTTGGGCGACAGATTCTTGAGTACTGCCATCCTGGACTTCTCATCCCCAAAATTAGTTTTCCCTAACACCCAATGGGACGAATCCATCCCGGACAAAACAGTTCCCAGGCTGGCTTTCGGCGTTCTTTTTCACTTCAGCCGACCATTCGCCGAAATCGGGCAGGGCGCATCTTCCGTTTATGTATTCCCCGCCGGACAAAGTCAGCCGGGCCGGGCCGGGTCGGGTACTATCGATGATTGAGGCAATCGTCTCTTCGAGTAAGTCCTGGAATATTTCTTCAATAGTTCCAACGAATTCTTTCATCACTGTGGCCAATATGTGGACGGAATAGACCGGGTCAAGGCCGTCTTGTAATGGTATTCGGCCTGGCGCTGAGAGGTTAAAAGTATTCTCTTTGGCGCTAATTTCTTCTTGGTCATAGACGATATTTGACGATGCCATGTTAGCCTCTTCTTCTGGAAAGAAATAGCCATCAGGTTGGGACGGCCGGGTTAAAGCCTTAACTACACTGCCAGGGTAACATCGTATTGTTACAGCACAGTGACGATTATCTGATAACTCGGTCACAACCACGGATTTCACCTTAATGTAACATTGACTAATCTCCGCTTTGAAATTGGACATTAATTCATGGAATTTATTCGAATTCTCTCCAGGTTGTGGTTCATTTGGGTCCGGATCACATGGCCGATGACGATCAACCGGCTCACAGTGTTGGGTTCGTTCTCCAGTCGTCGTTCAATTTCTTGTTGAACCATCTGCATCTTCGGCTTTCTGGCCAGAAAATTATTGAGTTCCGTCATAGCGGCCTTCAGATCTTCTCTCTGGTTTTCTTCGCCAAAATTTTGATTAAAGCCATCAAAGCTGGCTGTCTGCTCCATAATTTCTCCTGTTTAATTCATGGGATGGAATCATATTTCTCTACAAAAGTTCAGGCCCATCGCCACGGATTCAAAAATTTCAAATCGCTGGTCACCAGGCGCCGCCCTGAGGCCGCGGCCCAATAGGCTCCGCCCCGTAACGCAATGGCCCTGATTAGCAATCGGCAACGAGTCACCGGTAACGAATAACCAGCAGTCGGCACTGCCTAGGCACACCGAGCTTGGGGATCAAGATAATGGTGGCGGAGAAACGTGGTTGCCCCTGACTTTTCCAAATACGTCTCCAAAATCTTGGGATCGGTTTGAGTCAGGTCGACCATGATCAGCGCATCCAACACGCGGCTGAAGCCGGGGTCAAAGCTGTAGGCCAGAGTCTTCCCTCCCAACTTAAGGTAATGCCGAAGCAGAATTGGAATGCCTTTCCCATCGTCTTCGATATCTGAAACTATCTCAGACAAATCCCGGACATCTTGAATCAGGGGCAAGGCCTCTTGGACCAGGTTCTTGTCTGTGGCTGTCTCCCGGATGGGATGCCGCGGCTTAACCAGTCTGGACAGGTCTGTCTCCAAATTATTGGCTTTAAGAAAAGAAACAATCAGTTGATGTGAGGCCGCCCGATAGTCACCGGAGATACTGACCGGGCCAAACAAAATCTTATACCTGGGTTTAGCGGCTACGATCCGGCCAATGCCTTTCCAGAGCAACATCAACGGGCGGTAGTTCTTTTGATATTCCAACCGCACGAAGGATCTCCCGAGCTCCAGGGCGGGGCCGATCCGGTCCAGCAATCGCCAGTCATATTCAAATAGATCGTGGGTATAAAGGCCGCTTACGCCCACCTGAGTGGCGATCTCATCCGTCATCCCCAGCCGGTAAGCGCCCGCCACCTGGCCCTGTTCTTTGTCCCAGAGGAAAAGATGGGTGTAATAGGTGTCAAACCGGTCCAGGTCAATGGACTTCCCGCTTCCTTCATTGGCCTGCCGAAAAGTGATTTCCCGGAGCCGGCCGATCTCATGGAGTAAATTAGGAATCTGGGAGGCCACCGCCTTATACACACTCAGCCCGGGGCTCTCCGCCAATAAATGATCGGACGGCAAATCCTGGACTTCTTGTTTAACTAGACTGGACCTTTGCGCGTCGGCCACCTTGGGCCAGGTCCGAACGAATCGGGTCACCGGTCCGGCCATAAGGGGGCTGGGATATTGATCCCGGCGGCAACCGAGCATATATGTTCTTGTCCTCAAATAACCTATCAGATGACCATCGCTTTGGATTTTGTTTAATTTCTCAAAAGGAATGACCCGGCCGATTCTGACGGTGATGCTCTTGTTGGTTTTATTCAACAGTTCCCTCGGCAACATCGCCGTCCGGAGTTTAGGGTGAATCAGACCCAGCAACTGAAATAGAAAGCCATTTCTACCGGAAAAATATACCGGTAATACCGCGGCCTGGGTCCTTCTTATGATCGGCGCCAGCCTGGGGTTCCACGGCGGGTCGCTAACTTCAAATTTGCGCAACTGAATATGGGCGACTTCCCCGGCCGGGAAAACACCGACTACCCCCCCGCTCCTGAGCCAGCCAATAGTTTTACGGATCGGGTTGACATTGGAGCTGATGGCGCCTCTTGTTCCATAAGGATCGACCATGATCAGCACATCTCTCAATTCAGGGACCAACTGGAGGATATGATTGGCCATTATTTTGACATCCGACCTGATCATCCGAAGCAATCGGTAGAGCAAGATGCCCTCTATCGCGCCGAAGGGGTGGTTGGCCACGACTACGACCGGACCCTTTTCCGGAATTCGGCTCAGGTCCTTTTCGGGGATATCAAAATTGATGTGGAATGCTTCCAGCGCATTTTCCAGAAAGTCAGATTCGCCCCCCATGGCCGAAATTTCTTGGCAGATTTTTTCTAGCCGGCCGAACGACAAGATCCGATCCAGCGGCCCTTTGTTGGTCGGAAAAGGGAACTGCCACAAAGGAAGTCGGCTGTCCATAGCCAGGCCTGGTTCTTTGATCTCTATCCGCTCTTTGTCTAGCAAAAGGGCCTCCTATTATCGATATGATCAATAAGTTGTCTTGATTGAACCTGAACCGTTCAGGTCGTTCAAAGAACAGACGGAGTATAAACCGGGTGTGTGACAGTCACTCTTCAGCCCGGTTAAATTATTTTGACATTTTCAAGAGGTAGGCTAAGCGATTAGCATCAAAGGCCATGATT
>JADFXK010000232.1 GCA_015233625.1 Deltaproteobacteria bacterium
ATGGCCGCTGAAAAGGACGGGTATACATTATCCGATCGCGGTTCGTTTCTTTCCCTGTCCAGCAGCCGGAAGCTTCCTTTGGTGATGCTGATCGCCGGTGACACCGCCTTGTTTAATCAGTACGGAGTAATCCCGGTGAATCCGGCCAAATTTCCCCACGTTAAATTTAAGGAGGCCAAGGAATTCGCCGACTGGCTCATTTCTCCCGAAGGGCAGAACCTGATTGCCGCATTCAAGGACAAGAACGGGCATCAGTTATTCATTCCGAATGCCGGGGGCAAAACCAAATGAGGTTTAAGCTTCGTTACCTCATGTCCTGGTCAATCCTGGCCGGTCACCTGTGTTTGGAGTGAGAATAAGTTCAGAGAAGGCTGACAGTGGACACTATCTGGTGGGGTTTTGTAAAAGCTCTGGACCTGGTGATTCACCTTGACCCGAATCTAACCAGCATAATTTGGTTGTCGCTGCGGGTTTCCGGCACGGCTGTGCTGGCCGCGGCGCTGATTGGGGGTATCCTGGGTGTCTTGGTGGCTACAAAGCGGTTTCCCTGGTCGCGAGTTTGTGTTATTGTACTCAACACCTGCATGGGCTTCCCGCCGGTGGTGTTAGGTCTGTTTATCTACTTGTTGATTTCCCGCAGTGGCCCATTGGGCTTCATGGGCCTCCTGTTCACCCCTATGGCTATGATTGTGGCCCAGGCTCTTCTGGCCACTCCCATCGTGGCGGCTCTGACCGTCGCAGCCATAAGATCGGTTCCAGAGGCGATCAAGGATACGGCCATATCCTTGGGCGCGACTATGGCCCAGGCGGACTGGATGGTTGTCCGGGAGGCCAGATTTGGCTTGATGGCCGCCATTATAGCCGGATTTGGTCGAGTTATCGCGGAGGTGGGGGCGGTTATGATGGTCGGTGGGAATATCTCCGGGTATACCCGCGTGATGACCACGGTGATCGCCCTGGATACGGCCCGGGGAGAGTTCGAGCTGGCCATTGCGGCCGGAATCATCCTGGTCACTATTTCCTTCGTGGTCAACCTGGGTCTCAATTTGGCTCAAGGAGGGATGCGGAAATGATCGAGGTCGCCGAAGATATTCTAACCGCGGTAGGAGTCCACTTGAACAAGGGCGGGGTGGCGGTACTCGAAGATGTATCCTTTTCTCTGGTGTCTGGTCACATCCATGCGATCATTGGACCCAACGGTGCAGGCAAGACCAGTTTGCTGCGCCTCATCGGATTACTTGATCGCCTCGATCAGGGGCAAGTAATTTTCGGCGGGCGGGCTGTTTCGCCAGATTGTCCGGACATCCTGACCGTTCGCAGGCAGATGGCCATGATCCACCAATCCCCCATGATGTTCAATTCCAGTGCATATCATAATGTCTCTATTGGGTTAAAATTTCGCCGGACCCCCCGGGCGGAAATCGACCGAAAAGTGAACCGGGCGTTTGACTTCGTGTCCTTGAATGGTTTTGGCCCGCGGGCCGCCCGGAGTCTCTCGGGGGGAGAAGCGCAACGGGTGGCACTGGCCAGAGCCATCGCGGTTGAACCCCTTATACTCCTGGCAGATGAACCCACAGCCAATCTGGACCCCAGAAATACCCTGGTCATAGAAAATCTCATCAGACGTCTTAACCGGGAGCGGCGGGTCAGCGTGGTTATGGTCACACATGACTTGGGGCAGGCGGGCCGGTTGGCCGATGAGGTCACCTTCATGGCCCATGGCCGGGTGGTGGAAACCGGCCCAGCCGATCAGGTCATGAATTTTCCCCGGCATGAGTTGACCAGGACTTTCCTCAATCGCGGCCTGGTTCTCTGATTGACAGTCTTTCGAAACTGATATCTCAACTTTTTCGTTCAGCAGTTTAAAGGCATAACGCCGAGGACACCAGTAGTGCAAAAGAGAGGGCGCAGGGGGGCAGGTATGCCTATACGCAAGATTGGCGCGATTGGTAAAACATACCGTCATATTGACCGATATTCGGCGATCATCGGGGTATTCCTCAAGTACGGTTTCGGGGATCTGGTGGCCAAATTGAATCTGTCTCGGTACCTGGAGATGGGAAAGAACCTGATTATGAAAACAGACCAGCCTCCGCCCAAGAGCCAGTCTCGGGCAGAACGGGTGCGGCTGGCCTTCGAGGAACTTGGTCCCACCTTTATTAAGTTTGGTCAAATAATGAGCACCCGGCCGGACCTGATCCCGGCGGAGTTCATCACGGAACTCACTCGCCTGCAGGACACTGTGCCTCCTTTTGAGCCAGAGGCGGCCACAGCCATAATTCAATCTGAATTGAAACGGACGCCGGAAGAGGTTTTCGACCTTTTTCAGACCACGCCTTTTGCCTCTGCGTCAATTGCTCAAGTACATCGAGCTGTGCTGCCCGACGGAGAGGAAGTGGCCGTGAAAATTCAGAGGCCCGAGATAAAGAAGTTGATTGAGACCGACCTGGAGATCATGCTGCACCTGGCCTCCCTGGCCGAGCGGTACATTGAAGGTTGGGAGGCCATCCATCCCGTGGGGATGGTCAAAGAATTCAGCCGAGCCATCATCAAGGAGCTTGACTTTACGCTAGAGGCCGTCAACATTGATCGGCTGGCCTTTTATTTCCAAGACGATTTTACTTGCTACGTGCCTAAGGTCTATCGGGAGCTGAGCACGGATAAAATACTGGTGATGGAGTTGGTCCACGGCGTAAAGGTCTCGGAATTACCGCCGGACGAAGAGGCCGGCTATGACCGGAGAGAGATCGCGTCCCGCGGCGCCGACTTGATTCTGCGGCAAATCTTCGAGCATGGCCTGTTCCATGGAGACCCGCATCCAGGAAATATCTTCATTTTGGAAGGCAATGTGGTCTGCTTTCTCGACTATGGACTGATGGGCAGCCTGGGCCAGGATTTTAGGGAGAACTTCGGTGAGATGATGGTGGCCGTGGTGGAGCAGGATTCGCCAAAAACAGCTCGTTGCTTGCTTAAGCTAACTGAAAAGGAGTATGTCGCGGACTTTGCCGCGTTAGAAAGAGATGTTCGGGACATTATCGGGCGATATTTCCATCCGCCGGTAACTCAACAAATCATTGGGCCGGTACTTAATCGGCTGATCCATCTGCTCATTGACCATGGACTAACGTTAAAGGCCGATTTCCATTTGCTGGTTAAGGCCATGGTCACGATTGAGGGCGTGGCCCGGCAACTGTGTCCGGATTTCGACATGATGAGCCGTCTAAGGCCCTTTGCCGCCTACCTGGTGGCCCAACGGATGAGCCCGGCGCGGATTACCGCCGACTTGGCCGAGACGTCACTGGACCTGATGCGTTTGCTGGCCGAGTTCCCCTCCCAGGCCAGGGATATCATAGCCCAATTGCGCAGCGGCCGAATGAGCATCACCTATCATCACCAGGGCCTGGAACCGTTAATGGAAACTCACGACCGCATGTCGACGCGGGTCTCCTTTGCCATTGTCTTGGCCGCTATTATCATCAGCTCATCGTTGATCATTCTGGCCGAGTTGCCGCCGCTTGTCCACGGTATCCCGGTGATCGGCCTGATCGGCTTCAGCGTAGCCGGCGTTATCGGTTTTTGGCTTTTGATCAGCATTATGCGAAGAGGCAAATTGTAACTGGGAGAAACGAATTCCCGTCGACCGGTGGTTTCCTTCTAAAATCCGCTAAAATACCCTTAAAATAAAAGCCATGAAAGCCAAATAAATCATGTTTAGACGGGAAGTTAGAAGTCGTTCACAGTTTTTGAAAGCTGATCACGCATCTCCAGCCGGGCCAAAGATCGATCGCCACCCAAGCTTTACGGAATGACGACCAATTTGGGCAATTTTTGTCTCTGGTGACCGAATTTCTTGGGATTGTTATCTCTTCAGTTCTACCAATACGTTATGTCCGTTGGTAGTTCCTATATTCTCCGCTGCGTGTGACCCCGCCTCTATCCACAATGTTTGTCCGGCCTTGGCATCAAATTCAACGGTCTGCCCATCAGGAAGGGTTAATCTAAACTTGGCGTCGTTTATCACAGACACGACATGGTTGTTCGGATGATTATGCATCGGTGCTTTTTCGCCAGGTTTCAACCGAACCTCCAGCACTCTTACCTGCTCATTTTCCATGAGAAGTTTGTAAACATCTCCGGCTGCTTGCAGAACATCAGGTATTTGCTCCATATGGATTCTTCCTTGTTGTTACTTGGAGCTAGACCCCAAGAGGGGCCTGGCTCTTTTATTTACCCGTCACCGGTGACGGATCACAAGCCACCCATTTAACTGTAGAGGTATCGCTTTGACTCTGGGCTGGCTTGGCGCTTTCGAGGGTAAGGGCGGCCGCATTTTTTTCGTAAAATGTGGTCGGCTCATAAGTCCAACCAGTCGCTAACCGCGCTTCCTCTTTTTGCAAGGTCGAGTACAGGTGTATGCCCACAACTGGCGCCATTATCCTGGTTTTCCATCCGAATGTCTTGTAGATGTCTTTCAGGAGAGCCGCCATTTCCTTGGCCAGGCGGGGATCATCCCGGTACCATTTCTTCATGGCCCAGACTGCGCCGGCATAGGAACTTCGGAGCGGTTTCATCTCTCGGGCGATGCGGTTTTGAACGCGTTTATCGGGGTGGTTTTGGTACCGTTGCCATCCTTTGAGCATTGATCTGATCAGCCGGGCCAGGCTGGGCCCATTCACTTCAAAGTCGCGGCGGAAAGCACTGATGAGCAGGTCTTGTTCCTGGCCGTCATGAATATTCTTGTGCCGGTAGTTGAACCGATACTGGCCGTGAGCGTCCGCCGTCGGGAATTCTGACTCGGGTAGGAGTGTTCCGGCCTGGACATGTTGAGCATGGAGTGGAGTACCCGGATTCGGAGTGTAAAGCATAAACTGGTGGAAGTCCGTGGCGTGGCTGATGGCGTAGTCAATAATTTGATCAATGTTTTCCGGGGAGTGGTCTTCTAACCCGATAATCGTTGAGCCGAGAACTCTAATTCCATGCGACTGCAGGTGCTGCACCAGAGCCCGGGTATCAACCCCGTTTAGTTTGCGGTAGTTGCTGTCCTCCCCTTCGAGACCCATCCAGACCCAGCAGATTCCCAGCCCAACCAGTTGTTCGATGGTATAGGATTGCATCACCCGGGCCGAGCTGAAAACGTTCAGTGACCAGCCTTTGTTGTTCTCTTGCATCAATTCGAGCAACCGAAGCGCTCGCTTTCGATGGAGGAGGAAATTTTCATCAAGGATGAAGAAGGAGTCGGCCTGAAGTTTCTCCTCTAGTTGACACATGACCGAGAAGAGTTCATCACCGGTCTCATAGAAGTTGATGAAATTGCCTTTTCCGCCGAATAGGGCGGAGGTGGAACAAAAGTTACATCCGACAGGACAGCCGACGGAGGGAACCAGAATGGCGGCCGTATCCCCCGGTTTGGCCGGGAGGGTGTAGCCCATGATCCGGGTGCCGATGGCCGAATACGTCATCGGATGTTTGATCGGGGCCTTTTCGTCTTCCCCCAGGAACTTCCGAAACCAACTGATCCCTTCACCTTTGACGATATGGTCTGCATCGATGGTTTCATGGATGCCGGTCTTATTGGCAATGTGGCCACCGACGACAATCGTGGCCTTCGGCTGGTACTGCCGGACCAGCTCGCACATCTTCTTCACTTTGTCCACGTTCACGATGATGGAGCTTATGCCCACGATGTCGTAAGAGTTGTGGCTGATCTCCTCCACGAACCGGTCCAGCGTGGGGTAATCAAGCAGGGTACAAGGAGCGTTGATGTTGGATTGAATAAGCATCAGGCCAAAGGAACGATGGAACATTCGTAGAGAAAAGCCGCCCTGGACCCGCGTCACCTGATTATGGTAAAGTTCCATCGGGTTTATTTTGCGGCTGCCGTATTCATCATCTTGAGCATATGGCCCAAAAACGCTGGATAGTAAAACCTTGGCGCGGGATTTAAGCGGATGCGCCGGGTGACTCGTAGCCATTCTGTATCTCCTGAATTTTCATTGACTCGACTTAGGGTAAGCGACCGAAACCGATTGATAAAGGCTGTATCAGCCATTTATTCTCGATTATTACGATACGCAAAACGAACAAGGATTATTTCTTTTGCCTCTTCGCGGGGAGGAAGAGGTTGACCAAAAAACTGGAATCAATCGAAATAAGAAATAAGTTAACTCAATTTAAGTTGGTCGAATTTATGAATCTGCCGGGAGAAGTTAATCTAAAATGAGGCCCGGCCTCTACCTGGAGTTATGGCGGGAATGTTGGCGTTAGGCCATAACACCTTGTAAAACAACCTAAAATTGATATATTTATGTGTGTCGGAAGAGGTGGAATAGAAAGCGATGGATTGGGGGAGAAGAAATATATTGGTATTATACCTGAAGTATATGGCGGCAAGAACAATATAGGCTTTCCAAATGAGATACCATCCGGGCCGGAGGCATGAAAATTTTAGCCTTTTGAAACGGCTGAAAACCGCGAGCCACCCATGGGCGGTCGGGGAACTTAATAATTATCACTATAAACTATTAGACAATAAAAGTCACGTACAAAAATGACATGCGTCATTCAATGGCCAGATATATTTGGTGGTGCGTCATGCCATCATAAAGAAAATGCTATGTAATCGTAGTTGTTCTTTGATCTTCCAGAAGAGAAGTTCCGAAGCGCCGTTGAATCGGAATAGTCATTAAAGAACACCTGCCCCTCCGCGTCTGCCGGTAGTCAAATGGTCAACTTCAGCGACCCTCGTCTGCCTGGCGTGTCGCATCGCAGCATTATCCCCGAGATTCCGTCAAGCTCTGCCATAAGATATCTTGGGTTACCGGGACAGGGCCTCTCTGACTTTTGATAGGAGAAGGTGTGGCGTCACCGGCTTTGAGATAAAGTCCAGGCCTTCTTTAATGATCCCTGTTTTATGAAGAATATCCGCGGTGTAACC
>JADFXK010000233.1:0-716 GCA_015233625.1 Deltaproteobacteria bacterium
TCCGATGCCATGCCGGACCGTTCCGGAACATGACCACCTATAAACACGTCAAGATGTATGTTGATAACGGACTCCTAAAACTGCTGGTTAGGGCAGGCGGGCCGATGCACAGGTTTGCCGGACCAGACGCCGGAATTATTATTGATTGGATCAACGCCGGGGCGCCGGAGTAAAAGTCTCGACGCAGGAGGGAAGATTACTGATATGAGAAAAAATCATGTGATCGGCGGGTTAATCACCTTTGGCCTGGGGCTCTTTCTGGCCTATCTCTACAGTCCTCAGGTGGTGGAGGTCATCAAGGGGTCGGTGCAACCTATTTTCATCATCATCGGGTTGCTGGCCCTGGCTGCGGCTATATTCGGTGAATCCCATTTTAAGAAAATAAACTATGCCGTAGCCACCGCCTTTCTCTGTTTGGGCCTTTACGGGCTTTATGATGAATATTATGCCGTGTTGGATTTCCTCAGCGGATTCTTCCCCCCCGCCCTGATATTAGCCGGCCTGGTGGGCGTGGCTCATGGAATCAAGGTGACTAAACAGAGTTAAGAGGAGAATCTATGGGCCGGATAACCACCAGCATCATCAAACGCGTCTATGCCAAACGCTATGACCTGGAGTATGACCCACCAGTACCCAGGTCGCAATATTATCTATCCCGGCTGCAGCCTTTGGTCGTCGCCGGCCAAAAAAAGAAAATGCAGATCATCCTCCTGGTG
>JADFXK010000233.1:748-6363 GCA_015233625.1 Deltaproteobacteria bacterium
ATGAAGAGGAAGCGCTAACCGCCATCGGTCGCGTGAACGCCTTGCTGCAAAGAAGAAACGACGTCTCGGTCAATCTCTCCAAGGCCGTCTTGGACTACTCCAAACACGAACGGGATGTCTTTACCGCGGTTGTGGCCTTGCGGTCGACCTTAACCAAGCCGGGATCAAAAAGCGCCGAAATCGATGAACTCCTGAAGGGCCTGAACCAACCGGATAAGGCCGCCGGGGCTAAGCCCGTCGCAGAACCTGGAAAAGATCCCCTAACCTCATTGACTCGCCTGCTGGCCGTAGCGGAACAATATCCGAAATTGGAACTTTCCGGCACCTTCCAGGGACTGATGACTGCGTTGGTCGAGGTGGAAAAGGACCTGGCCCAGGAGCGGATCAAGTTAAACAACTCCATCAAATTGTATTCCGCTCATCTCCGACTGTTTCCCAATAACATTTTTGCCCGCATGTTCGGGTTTAAGAACTTGCCCTATTATCAAGCGACAGAAGACGCCAGAAGCTTCAGACCCATCGATTATTAGACGGACGGACAGGAAGACAGGCTTACGGAGTGAATTGATTGGAAG
The DNA here is from genome assembly GCA_015233625.1 of Deltaproteobacteria bacterium. Classification (GTDB taxonomy): domain Bacteria; phylum Desulfobacterota; class JADFXK01; order JADFXK01; family JADFXK01; genus JADFXK01. The sequence goes on from JADFXK010000233.1 coordinate 1,324, forward strand.
CCAAAACTAGTTCCTACAACATAGAAATCTTTGGGCGGGGGCCTCTAAGGGGCCGGATGTACCTGGTCGGCACCCTGGTCCTTTTGTCCGTGCTGTACGCCTTTTTTTCAGACTACAATCTGGCCACTGGGACCGGAAATCTGTGCATGGTCCTGTTCCTGGCCGCAAATCTCTATTTCCCGGCCAAGCGGATTCGGCTTCACTACAATTTGAAGAATGTGAATGTACAGCCGACTTTTAACCGGCTGCTGGTCTATCACATCTGGTTAAACCCCTCGTCGTTCGTGGTCGCCTGCATCCATTGTTACGTGACGTTATGGTCCAACAACTGGCTGTTGTTTGCCTTATTCCTGATGGGCTGGCTAACCGTGGCCGGCTTTTTGATGTTTATCAAATATCCTCCGTCCAAGGTAAAAAAGGAGTGTACATTCTCCATACCCAACAATTCTTGTTTTTCATTATGATTTTCGCCATTCTCAAAGGGCACTACGTATTTTGAGCAACACGCAACCCCGGAGCTATTTATTGTGAAACTTCTGACCATGGTTGGCATATTGATTATCGTTGGAGTCCTGGCCTTTGCCGGTAACCTGTTGATCGGCATTAATAAACTAGGTAAAGAGATTGAAGCTGAACTGGAACGGACGACGGAAGAATGAAATACGCAGCATGTGCCAAGTGCGCCAAATCAGTCGGGATGGTCAATGTATTCGGGAACATCATGATGATCCTGATCAAGGGATATCTGGGCGTGGTGGGAGACAGCAAGGGTCTGGTGGCTGACGCCATTCACTCCGGAGCCGATCTCCTGGCCACTATCGTCATGATTATCGGGATGAGGATTTCCGCTCGTCCCGCCGACAAGAAATATCCTTACGGCTACGGTAAGGCGGAGCATGTGGTGGCCATATTGATTTACCTGTTTTTATTTGTTATTGCCTGTTACATTTCTTTTGACGGGACAGTGGCCATTCTCCATGGGCATCAGGTCGTCCCCTGTATGGACGCCGCTTTTGGAGCCATTTTATCCATCGCCATCAATGAGCTCATGTTTCGGCAGGGGATCTGCGCCGGATCTCAAATCAACAGCCCCTCAATGGTGGCCAAGGCTTGGGAAACGCGGTCTGATGTCTACTCCGCCATAGCGGTGTTAATCGGCATAATTGGGTCCAGAATGGGTTTCCATTGGATGGATCCGTTGGCGGCCATTATGGTCGGCTTAATCATTCTAAAGATATGGATTGAATCTATTAAAGACTCCGCCTTAAAACTGATGGATAGGACATTAGAAGAAGATATTATGGAAGATGTTCATCTGGCCCTGAGTAAGGTCGAGCATCTGGCGAAACTGAGAAACATGCAGGCCAGAGATGTCGGTAGCGTCTTGGAATTCGAGATGGACTTTGAAGTTCCGGCCGACATGAATGTCGTTCAGGGTGAACAAGTGAAGGAACAGATTAAGAAAGTGATTATGGATGCCTTAGAAAGAGACTTGAACATAAAAGTTAGACTATTTGCCACCTCAGGATGATGAATATGAAAAAGACTGAGTACAATTTTTGTATGAAGGAATTCAAACCGGCCGTAATCGGGGTGAGCGCGTTGGTGGTCGTCTTGGTTGCCTGGGCCGTGTGGCACTGCGTCCAAAGACCGAATCGACCGATGCACCTTTCCCTGGCCGCAGCCACCGCGGCTGTGCCCTCGGGACCACCCATTGCCGTCAAGGCCAAAATGACTCATCCATACTGGGGCAACTGCAACAAATGCCATGTCACCATTGACGCGGGGACGCCGGTTTCCAAAGTGATGACGGGCCCCCCCATTGCCGTCAAGGCCAAAATGACTCATGCCTACTGGGGCAATTGTCTGATGTGCCACAAAGTCATCGGCGGTTTCCAGGCTCAACCGCAGCCGCAAGCCAAGGCCGCGGCACTTAACCAGTTCAATGCCCTGTCGTTGGGGTTAAAGACTGAATCCGTGACTGCGGCATCCATGCGGCAATTGGGATTGGCCAACGAAGATGGAGCATTAATTCTTGAGGTGGCGCCCAATTCCCTGGCTGCCCAGGGCGGTCTCCAGGCCGGGGACGAAATTGTCCGGGTAGGCAAGACCCGAGTCGAAAGCAAACCGGCCTTGGATGGTGCGATTAAGGGAGCCGACCCTGGTAGCCAGGTCAAGGTAACCCTCTATCGGGGCAAGAAAAAAATGAGCGCGTTCATCATGTTGCCCCAGGACACCGCCCAGAACGTAACTGCGGCCGCGGTCAACATGCCCATGACCCCGAACCAGATCGAGACTCAGACGGAACAATTGGGAGTACCCAAGACCCAGCAAAGTGTACCAAACGCCTTGCAGGGCCAGCGGCGACCAGCGGCGACCCCTAATATCCCCATGACTCAAAATCAGATCGAGACTCAGGCGGAACAACTAGGCGTACCCAAGACCCAGCAAAGTGTGCAAAACGCCCAGCAACGGCCGGTGCGCCCTGTGGCCAACATCAATTACGGCAAGGTGGCGGTGGCCTCAGCCGGTCCCGGCCTGGGATATCAGGTTTACCCACAATTTGGGGCCAGTCCCTATTTTGTTATTATTGATTCCGCCCAAAATACCTATCGCACCGTGGCTAATCCTGGCGCGGTTACGGCGGGCGGTCGAGGCGTCCAGACGGGGCAGTACCTGGTTGATTTGGGGGTGAGCAATGTGGTGGCCGGAAGCTTTAGCTCGAATGCCCTTCAAGGACTTCGGACACTCCGGGTCACGTCCTATGCCGGAGTCACTGGCACGGTTCAGGACGCCCTGGCCGCGTTTACGACCCGGCGACTGGTCCCGGTGAGCGCCAATCCGGCCAATATTCAGGCAGCTTCCCCCCAGGCTTTAGCTTCTCCGGGGGTGACCAGGCAGCCGAATCAGGTGATCTTTTAGTAGACTGATGTCATTATTTCCAGGATTAACCAGCCCTAGTTGCAAGGGAACCGGGTAATGAGAGAATTGGAAGTCATGAAAAATAGATCGGCATGGATGGGTCCTATAACGGTCACGGCCTTTGTGATGGTCCTGGCCATGATGTACGTCTGGGCGGGAGACATCACTCCCGGCTCCGAGGGGAAGGAAGCCCTGGAAGCAGAGGTGGCCGCCGCTCTCCGGGTGAAAGCGTTACCGTCGGATAGCCAACTGATTAATCAAGGGCAATTCCCAGCCGGTATCGGCAATGATCAGATTCAGTTGATCAAGAATCCTCTCGTTCCTGTCCCTGCAGACAATGGGGCGAATAGTCAGGCCGCGATTCCCCAGACCAACCAGTTGGCCCACCAGATTCAACAATTTCCGGCCGGAATAGGTAATGATCAGATCCAGTTGATCAATAATCCCCCGGCCCCTGTCGGGACGAATAATCCTCCGGCCCCAACGGAAAATAAATTCCCGGCCGGTATCGGCAATGACCAGATTCAACTAATCGATACGACCCTCCCTTCCGGGCTGGGTAATCAGCAGATGCGACTGATCAAGCAGACACGCCTGGCCGGACCATACCTGGGGTTGGGTCTCAGCGACGTTCCGGCGGCAACGGCCAATGAATTGAATCTGGCCCCAGGCACAGGCTGCTATATCACTACTGTTGTCAACATGTCGCCGGCTCAGAAGTCCGGGTTGCGGACTGGAGATGTCATCTTAAGATTTGACAACACTGACGTCGCCGGAACAGCCCAATTGGGGCAGATGCTATCCGGCAAGCAACCCGGTGACGTGGTCAAGATAGTATTTATCCGAGCGGGAAAGAAGCAATCGGTCCACGTAAAAATCGAGAATCCGCCTCTGGGCCTCAACTTGGGACAGACCCGAAATCCGGGATGGATCGGGGCCGATATTCAAGATATTGATGCGGTGATGGTTGTGCAGTTCAATCTGCCCGACAAGAAAGGCGTGATCATCAGCTATGTCGCGCCCGGCTCACCGGCTGACCAGGCTGGTCTCCAGAACGGCGATGTCATCAAGCGGCTGGGGGCCGCCCGCATCAGAGACGTGCAGCATTTTCAGTCTCTGGTTGCCGGAAGCAAACCGGGGCAAACCATTCGGTTGAACATTTTTCGAGCGGGACAGTACCAGGACGTGGATGTGGCCATGGCCCAGCAATCCCTGGCCGCCCCGAATATCCCTCAGGTGGCCCCGGCTGACGTGACCATTGAAGGGGCCTGGGTCGGGATGGATGTGACCGAACTGTCGGCCAAGGATGTCGGCGCCATGGGTCTGCCCTCCGGAACCAAGGGAATCCTGGTCGCTGACGTAGAAGGCCCGCCGGCTTCCGTAGTGGGTTTTCAAGCGGATGATGTGATTGTGTCCATCAATGGGGCAGCCACGCCGGACATTAAGAGTTTTGTTAAAGCCACCAAACAGCAAACCGGAGCCGTAGTCGGAGTTCTCCGCGGAGGTAAGCATTTGATGGTCACTGTTCCGCCATCTGGTTTCACTCAGCAGGGAACACCATTGAATACCGGACTGGACAAGAAATTCAAGCAGGTGGCCATGACCACCGCCACCGCCGGCCGGATTGGTATTTTCGCCGAAAATCCGGACTTAAATGCTAACGTAACCGGTAATTCCCGGCAGACACCGTACTTGATGGTTATCGACCTAGATAAGAATGCCTACGCCTCGTTAGGCCAAATCAATGCCAACGACTTGAAGGATGCGTTTGAGCGAAACAATATCTCAGCCCTGATTTGCACGGACATATCCAGACCGGCCGCGACGGAATTGGGCGGCAAAGGTATTGTCATCTATAGTGGCGTGATCGGGCCGGTATCTGACGCCCTGGGATTGTATGAGGGAAATAGCCTCATCGCCATGAAAGGGTTCTAGGCCGCATGGTAGTAAGACGATGGATATTCCTGTTGGTCTTCTTGGTCTGGCCTGGTACCACTAGCGCGGCCAACGTGGTCGACAATATCGGCCTCCAGCAACTGCAGGAAACCATCACCCAGGCCATCGCGGTAGTGCGGCCGGCAGTGGTCAGCATCAAGGCTTTGAAGAAAAGTCCGGCAA
>JADFXK010000233.1:6390-6914 GCA_015233625.1 Deltaproteobacteria bacterium
GCCAGGGCCAGCCTGTTATTCAATATGAAAGCGTCGGTTCAGGATTTATCGTTGATTCCCGGGGCTTCATCGTCACCAATAATCATGTGGTGGATGGTTCGGAAAGCATCTCGGTCACCCTGTGGCGAGCCCAGGACAACAAGTTTGAGGCCAGATTGGTGGAGGCAGACCAATCACTTGATTTGGCCGTGCTCAAAATCGACGGGCCGGAACCCTTTAGTCCGGCCATATTGGGCGATTCGAACAAAATTGAAGTGGGCCAATGGGCCATCAACGTGGGCAGTCCCTTCGGCTTCGAGCACACTGTGACCATGGGGATTATCAGTGACCTGCACCGGAACCTGTCAATTGAGGGGCTGGCCTACAATGATATGATCCAAACTGATTCGGTGATCAATCAGGGCAACAGCGGCGGTCCGCTCATTGATATCTCCGGCCGGGTCATCGGCATAGGAACCGCTATTTATGCCCCTTCCGGAACCTATACCGGACTCGGTTTCGCCATCCCGGTTAACCGGGCGAAG
>JADFXK010000234.1 GCA_015233625.1 Deltaproteobacteria bacterium
CATCAATCCGGCCCGGGCCGCAATGAGCTTTAATCCGTCTTCCAGACTGAACCCCCCGGCGATACACGCGGCGGCATATTCCCCGACGCTATGACCCATCACCGCGGCCGGGTGCAGGCCCCAGGACTGCCACAGTTGGGCCAGGGCATACTCCAGGGCGAACAAGGCCGGTTGGGTGTAGGCGGTTTGATCCAGGGGCGAAGTCTCGTCGGCCGCCGGATAAAGTATGGACAGCAGCGGCTGATCCAGGTAGGGCCGTAGGAGTTCGTCGCACCGGTCGATGGTCCGGTGGAATTGGGGTTGCGTCTGGTATAACTTATGGCCCATTCCTATGTACTGGGCGCCCTGGCCGGTGAACAGGAAAACCGGCCTGGGTTTAACTGGGTTCGAGGCCATCCCTTTGATGATCCCTGGGGCGGTCCCCTCGGCCAGGAATGCGGCGAGATTGGCCTGGGCTTCAGATCCGGTCGCGGCGGTCACTGCCAGACGATGGGAAAAATGATTCCGGCCGGTGTTGGCCGTATAGCCGATGTCGGCCAGGTCCAGGTCTGAATTCGCGACCAGGTATTCGTGATACCGCCTGGTCAATTGCCGGAGGGCCTGCTCCGTTTTGGCCGACAATGTCAGAATCTGGTGAGGCCGATCATCTGCCGCCTGGTTCGTCTCCGGGAACGGGGCTTCAGATACCACCACATGGGCATTGGTTCCGCTAAAACCAAAGGAACTCACCCCGGCAATTCTGGGACTACCACTCATCAGCCAGGGAGTTGGTACCGTGGGCACGATGATGGGGAGTTCAACCCAGGGAATGTGGGGGGTAGGCTCTTGGAGATGCAGATGGGGCGGAATCTCCTGGTGCTGCAGGGACAAGATGACCTTAATCAGTCCGGCCAGACCTGAAGCTGCTTCCAGGTGGCCGATATTGGTCTTGACGGAGCCAATCATCAAGGGCTGCTGAGGGGGACGGTCCGGACCAAAGACCTCACCCAAGGCGCCCACCTCAATGGGATCGCCCAGCGGGGTGCCGGTGCCGTGGGTCTCCACATAGCTCACCTCAGCCGGAGACACTCCGGCATTGTCCAGGGCTTGCCGAATAACGGCCTGTTGGGCCGGTCCATTGGGGGCGGTTAGACCACTGGTCCGGCCGTCTTGATTTACGGCTGACCCCCGGATTATGGCCAGGATGCGGTCGCGGTCGGCCTCGGCATCGGTCAAGCGTTTGAGGACCAGGACGCCGCAACCTTCACCGCGGCCGTAACCATCAGCCGTGGCATCAAAAGTCTTACACCGGCCATCCGGAGACAACATCCGGGCTTTCGCAAAATTGATACTATAGGCCGGGGATAAAAGCAGGTTTACTCCAGCGGCTAACGCCAGGTCGCTTTCGCCCAGCCGGAGGCTCTGGACGGCCAGATGGAAGGCGACCAACGACGAAGAACAGGCCGTATCCACAGCCAGGCTCGGTCCTTTGAGCCCCAACAGATAGGATAAACGGCCGCAAGCCACGCTATGGGCCACGCCGAGAGCCATATAGGCGTCAATGTCATTGGGATGCCGCCCGGCCAAGCGTTGGGCGTAGTCATCACCCCAGATACCCACAAAAACACCCGTCCGGCTCCCGGCCAAGGAGTCTGGAGCAATGGCAGCGTGTTCCAGAGCCTCCCAGGTCACTTCCAGGATGAGACGCTGCTGGGGATCCAGGCTGACCGCTTCGCGGGGAGAAATGCCGAAGAATTGGGCGTCGAAGGATTGGATGTCGGCAACAGTCGCTCCAAACCTGGTGTTCATCTTCCCCGGAGCGTCGGGATCGGGATCATAGTAAGCGTTCATATCCCAGCGGTCTGTAGGAATCTCGGACACGGCATCTTGGCCGTGGTGCAGCAGACGCCAGAACGCGGCTGGACTATGGCTACTCCCGGGAAACCGGCAACCTAGCCCGATAACCGCGATCGGGGCCGTGGCGGCATTTTCCAGCTCATCAATCCTGGTCTGCATGGAGTCCAGGGTGAGCATGGCTTCTTGCATCAGGTCGCGATAGTCCGGGGTTTGGGGCTGGTCGTTCATCTCTTCCTGCTTTTGGCTTTGATGGCCGCCAATTTCCGGGCCAATTGATCCGCAATTTGATCTGGAGACAACTCTTCCAGCCTGGCCTGACGTTCAGATGGTTGGCCGCTGGGCAGATCAGGCTTTGGACCTGAGGCCGTGACAGTTCTTTTTGAAATAACCGTCTCCAGGTAGTCTGCCAGACTGGTGACGGTGGGATAATCAAAAGCAATGGTCACAGGAAGGGCAACCCCCAGACTCTTCTGCAAGTTATTTCGTAATAAGACTGAGGTCAGCGAATTCATCCCCAATTCAAAAAATCCTTGTTGGTCGCCTAAAGTTGATGATTCCATGCTTAAGATGCCGGCCACCTGATCTCGGACATGGGTCAATAAACGGCCGGGGCGTTCCGCGACCGGCGCGGCCTGTAAGACTCGAAAAAACTCCCCTGGAGGCTCCGGTTGAAGGCTCTGTGCACTCGTTTGACTTGTGCGGGTGGGCGGCTCCGCCGTGAATGGACCGGACCCGCCTGGCCCACGGCTCTGCGATCGAGTCCGGATGGAGGCCGGCAATGCCACCAACCGGCGGGAATAATCCCGGTCAAACCCAGCCCAGTCTACGGGTGCCCCCAAGACGTAAAGTTGGGCCAGACTTTGCAGCATCTGGCTCCAATCCGATCGACGAGGACCAGGATTGAGGCTGGGCAAGAGAATTCCTTTATCCTCAGGAAGACATTGCCGGGCCATTCCCAATAAGGTCGATCGGGGGCCGATCTCCACCGAGACCTCATACCCCAGGCGGTAAAGTGTCTCTATTCCGGTGCCGAATCTAAGCGTTGAGAGGAGTTGTCGGCTCCAGTATTCAGCGGTGGTGACTTCGGTGGAGTCTGGTTGCCCCGTTAGATTGGAGATAAATGTAATTCGGGGAGGAGAGTAAACGCCTTTGGCGGCAACTTCTGTAAAACCATCCAGAGCCGGGTTCATGGCCGGGGAATGAAAGGGATGCGAGACGTTGACTTTGACCGTTCTAATTCTGGCCCGACGGAGATCGGCCACGATGGCCCGGATAGCCGGGTTTGTCCCAGAAATAACAACACTTTCAGGACTGTTAACGACGGCGATGGCCGCCTCGGCGGCATAGGGTTGAACAGCCCGGGCGACGACGTCCTCGGGGGCGATGACCGCCACCATGCCGCCATTTTGGGGAAAAGAATGTAAGTGAAGCGCTCGTAAGGCACTTACCGTGAGGCCGTTTTCCAGATCCTGGATGCCGGCGACGCAGGCGGCCACATATTCCCCCAAACTATGGCCGATAACCGCGCCCGGCTCGATGCCCCAAGACCGCCATAGCTCTGCCAGAGCGTATCCTATAGCGAACAGGGCCGGTTGAGCATAGGCGGTTTGATCCAGAGGAGAGGAACTGCCCGGTTCCGGATAAATAACCGAGAGCAGCGATTGATCCAGAATGGGACGTAGAATCTCGTCGCAATCATTAATAATCCGGCGGAAAGTCGGTTGCGTCTCATAAAGTTGGCGGCCCATGCCCACGTATTGGGCTCCGTGACCGGTAAACAGGAAAGCGATTTTGGGACCGCCATGGTTGAGGGCGCGGCCATAAACAGTGTTTTTCGGCCAAGAGTTGTAGGCCGGTCCGTCTTTCAGGCTAATATTTTTTAGGGATTCAACCAGGCCGGACCGCGAGTCGGCTATTAGGGCCAGCCGGTGGTCTAAGTGGGGGCCAGTCGTGTTGACCGAATAACATAGATCCGCAATTGATGTGGATGGAGCTGTACTGAGATATGCCCCGTACGATCCAGCTAACTCGGTCCATTCACGCTCTGTATTCGTCGAGATAGTCAGTAGATGGTTGGGACGAGACAGTTGTTCCAGGGGTGGTGCGACGGTGATTGACGGTGTGATTGGCCTCGCCGAAGCATCAGCGGGGCAGTTGTCACACTTGGCTTCAGGCAAGGCAAATTCATGGGCAACGTCGATTGGCTTCATCTTATAGCTCTCATTAAAAGAAATATTGGCGAATAAGACTAAGCGAAAGAAATCTAAACCGGGCGTTACCCGCTTTGGATCATTAGTCCTGCAAACCTGCATTGGTTGATGATGCCGGGCCTAGATTCTATTGCCGCTAAATTTATTGCTATTGCTATAATGATAAAAATCAATGAGATACGCTAATATGGGGCCAGGTCGAAGTAAGGGCGTACCGCCGGTACGTCCTTACCTCTACAGTCCCAGGATCTCATTATAGAGGGTAAGTGGGCAGGGTTGATGTCAGTCAGATCCAAACACAACAGAACTGAACTGATCAGTCGACTTGTCAATAACCTGCCACCGCAGCAAATAAGTCGGTTTAACCCGAATCTATTGTCGTGTCATTGCCTGTCGCGGATGAATTCTTATTTGGAACCTTTCAAGCCGGCAACCACCTTTTTCCCATCTTCGTATTGTTCTGCGAAGTAGTCCTTGACCTTTTGTGGTTGAAAGTCCAAGAAGGTGCCGCCAGACTCGAAATGTTGCAAGAATACCCGGCCGATGGCGTAAGTAGCCGCGCCGCCAACCAGACTCATGGTGATTACTCCGGTGGTTTGCCCGATCAGGGGTATGATTTTGATGAGACTACTCAGCGGTCCGGCCAATGACACTGGGATGACGCTGCCCAGTAAGCTGGCGATTACTGTTTTGGTGATATCCTTAGAAAATGGGATATCATACATTTTGGCCAGGCTACGGACCATTTCTAATTGGATCGTAGTCAGTGCGGCCATGTCGAGCAGAGGAATTGGGACCAACCCCGCGCCCATGGCCCAGAGCACGCGGTTCTTGATCACATCATTAGCCTTGGCTTCTCTCTCGCCTGAAGTCATTTCAATTGGTTGTGGTTCAATCTTGTCCAGCTCCGGTTTATCCATTCCTGTTACCTCCATTGATGTGGTTGGCATACTGGTTACCGCTTCTCCCGGTGTGTCATTCCCCGGTCCCCCTACAAGCATTGATCCCGGCGGATCTAGCGCGGCAGGTTTGGTCTTAGTTGCGGCAATGTTGGCGTTCTTAGTTTCCGGCTTTTTGATCTCGGTTTTGGTTGTTCCGCTGGTCTCTTTGTCCATTCCACCCCCCTAATAGTTAAGGTTTTTTCGCGGTGGCAGTGATTGGTTGAATCTCACTTCTAGTGTCTTCATACTACAAGGCCACAGATAAACATCATAAATGAAGATAGCGAGGATAAGCAAAATATTATCATACAGTGATTGCAAAACCAAATCAGTCAATTTAGCCGGTTAGTGCTGGGTTAAGGTTGGGGGTAAAAACAATCAGATAGCTTTAGACTCAAGCTTACCCCATTAATTACCTGAGTTATATACCAGGGACAAGAGATAATTGCAATAAAAAAACAAAGCCTCTGGTTGGAGTAGAAGGCACTATCTATAAAGAATATACAGTTAACCAAATCGTGACCACAGGCCAGGTCGGAATACCAGACGTTGACTGCCGGCAGGTCGGCTCCCGATGGCTGAATACCAGGGAAACGGAGTTGGCCGGCCGATACGTCCAGGTCGACCCGACTATTGCTCGGGCACACCCGGAAGGGAATCCAGCCAGGCGCCGGACTCGAAGTATCTTTCATATATGTCACCCAGGGCGCCGGTCCCCCTGGCCTCGTCAACAAAGTTATCCGTCCACAACAGCAAGTCCATCTGCCCCTTGGGTAAGCCGATACAGTAGTAATCCTGTGTATAGGGACCAAACAACGGGACCACCTGAGTTTCCAGCTTGTCCCGATTCATCAAGGCCCAGAGAAGGACAAAGACATAATCGTGAACCATCAAGTCGGCCTTTTTTTCAAGCACCGCCTGGATCGCTTGTAACCGAGTCTCGAAGGTCAGAAATTTAGCCTTGGCAAAGTGAGCCCGAGCAAAGTCTTCGCAACTTGTGCCCTTTTTCACCGCGATGGTTAACTTTTCCCCTACTCCCATAAGTTGGCTTAAGGTGTCGAGCTTGCCCAACCGATCCAGGGCCGCCCGAGACAATAGAATCGATTGCCCGCCGACCAGATAAGGTTTAGAGAAATAGATGTCCCTGGACCGTTGGGTGGTCATGGTCATGCCCCCAATGACAACGTCCACCTGGTTATCTTGAAGAGCCTTAACATATTGAGACGTGGGCATGGGCACGAATTTTGGCTTCACTCCCAGCTTGGCGGCCATAAGGTTACCCAGTTCCACATCGAACCCACCCCAGCTCCCGTCCTTCTTTTGAAAAGAGAACGGCAGAAATCCATCGTTAATGCCTATCTTCAATTCATTGCTTTGGGTGATTTGGCTGAGGCGGTCGGCCGGCCCAACAGGTCCCGGGGTGGCGCAGGCGGTCATACCCACAAGTGCCAGAGTATATAGTATCAAGCTGACCACGTTACATTTATTAGTTCGGTGCCGCATGATGATCCTCCCTAGATGGTTTCAAAACACAACTATCTTCCACGATGATTGATTAAACCAAGGATAATAAAACTTCTGGAAAGGATTTCTGAGATTGACTGAACAGGCGAATTCATATATAATAATTTACGGATGACTGCGCTATCCGGACTGGAGACCGGGAATAGGACAAAGGGAATGGCGGTCTCCGAATATTATATGAATTCTCATTCAAACACAAGGATTAATCGCTTTCCTACAGTTTTATAAGTCCTTTTTTATTGTGGCCGCGCTTTTCATTGTGGCCGATAGATGTGAAATAAACCTACCTCATCATGGATGGATTGAGGCGTCTAACACGCGACCAGGGACTGGATGTCATCATCAACCCGGGCGATCCTTCCACCAGCCTGCCCCAATTCTGCT
>JADFXK010000235.1 GCA_015233625.1 Deltaproteobacteria bacterium
GGCTTTAATCCAGAAAGAGGCATAGTAGGACAGCTTAATATCCTTGTATGGATCAAACTTCTTCACAGCCTGCATCAAGCCGATGTTGCCTTCTTGAATCAAATCCATCAAGCTGCGCATCCAATACCGGTGAAAATCCATGGCTATTTTCACGACTAACCGCAAGTTGGAGGTGATCAAGGCGGCCGCCGCATCCGGATCATTATCATCGTATAACCTGATGGCCAGGGCCTTCTCTTCTTCCCTGGTCAACATGGGATACCTATTTATCTCCTGGAGATAACGCTGCAAGGCCCCGGTCACAGGAACCGCGCTGGTGGTTATTTTTTCCTTTAGGGCGTCCTTTCCCAAGCTGATGTCATCGTCGAGAATCAGTTCCTCCGGATTGTCGATAATATCCAGATCCGGCTCGCTGTCCTCATCTTCCGGTGTCTCGTCCACCAGCTCAGGCTTAGTTTGATCGGTTTTCTTTTTCCTCATGTCTCTTCTCCTCACAATTTGCCAATTAAAATACACGAACATCGGCTCCGATACAAGCGGATTATGGATGCTCTGGTGCCGCGTTTTTCAACCTGACGGATTGTTTTCAAAAACTCCATGCTCCCCGCGCATCGGTCATTCTTCTAGATTCAAACGCGCCACCGGGACACCGGAATACAGACCCGGTGGGCCGAGAAGATGATTGTCCGCAAATCAGTTTGACAATTTGGCCCACAATGGGTATCCTCTGCCCTCATCAAGCTGCGTTCTCTGGCCTTCCTCAACCGCCGTCTTACCTTTCTGTACGATTATTCTAATAGCCCAACCCAGAGGATCCGGAGGAAAAGATATGGTGCGGAGATTTTAAGAGAATACATGGAAGACAAAAGAAACCACTTGCGTTCCTTAGTTGTCTTCTTCTCGTCCTGGCGTTATGCCTTTAAGACAAAAGGAACTAAACATGAAAGTCGACGAATTCAAAGAACAACGGCAGGCGATAGCCGATGGAATCAACGCCGAAGGGCCCAGCCTGGAAGCCATTGATAAGTATTGCGAACTGATAGACCGTTTTATCGGTGAGTTGTTAGACACCGCCATGGATAGTAAACCAGGTCTTAAAGAACTAATGGGCGACGATTGGGCGGTTCTGGCTTTGGGGGGGTATGGCCGCCGGGAGATGAACCTGGCCTCCGATGTAGATATCCTCTTTCTTTTTAAGAACAGGGTTTCCGACAAGACTGGAAAAATCATCAAAGAAGTGCTTTACCCGCTCTGGGACACCGGTTTGGAAGTGGGCTACAGCACCCGAAACACCAAAGACACGCTAAGCTTAATGGTCAAAGATTTCACGGTCTTCACCAGTACCCTGGATGCCCGTTTGATCCGAGGGACAGAAGCCTTGTACCTCAGTTTTATGGATGAGTTCTACCGCCAAACCCGTTTTCGGAAAAAAGAATTCATAGACAATTTGCTCACTGAAAAATACAAAAGGATAAAGCGCTACCAGGATAACGAATACCTGGTGGAACCAAATCTTAAAGAGAATATCGGCGGCCTCCGGGATGTCCATTATACTTTCTGGATCAGCCGGGTCTTAGACCGCCCCGAAGGCCCGACCGGAATTCAGCCATATCCGGTACTCACCGATGAACACGCCAAAGAACTCAGGGAAAGCCAGAACTATTTGTTGTTAGTCAGGAACGTCCTCCATGTTCTGGCCGGCCGCAAGGAAGACCGGCTGACCCTGCCATATCAAGAACAAGTGGCCGGCTTCTTTAACGTGACCGGTAACGGCACCCTAAACCGCGTCGAACAATTCCTTCGGGTATTATACGCCCATCTAGAGAGAATTGCCTACTTAAGTGATGCCGCCCTGGATACAGCCGCCAGTCGGGTGCAACCCTACCGATACACATTAGACAGCAAGGTCGCGACGGGACTGCCGCAGGGGCTGGCCTTAGAAAACAATCGGCTCTCACTGACTTCCCTTGACGACATGGAAATCGGGTTAGGCTCGGTAATGGACCTGTTCCTGGAATCGGCCAAACGAAAAATCTCGATCAGCCCAGATGCTCAACAGGCTATTAGACTGGCATTAGATAGGTTTTCTCCCCAAGAAATGCACTCATTGCCAGTTCAACAGATGCTATTGGCCGTCATATCCAGCTCTGACGAAGAGGACAAAGCGCTGGAGGCCATGTTGAATATCGGCCTGTTGCCCCGATTGATGCCGGAATTCGACAATATTTCCAACCTAGTCCAACATGATGCCTTTCATATCCATCCCGTAGACCGTCATAGCCTTAAGTCATTGGAAATAATCAAAAAAATAGAAAAAGGACATTACCAAAAGGAGGCCCCGATCTTAACCGATGTCACCAACCGGGTAACCGACCGAGAGTTGTTGTACATGGCTACTCTGTTACACGACATTGGCAAAGGACAGGGCCAGGGCCATGCCGAAATTGGGGCTCGTATAGCTCCCGAGATCCTGACCAGGATGGGATTCGCGAGAGAAAGAATAGACAAGGCCGTGGAGCTGATTCGCCTCCACCTGTTGCTCATTGGCACCGCCCTGACCAGAGACTTGGGCGAAGAGCGAACAGTGGAAACAGTGGTGGCCAAGATAAAAGACATCGAGACGCTGGAGTTGCTCTATCCGCTCTCAGCCGCCGATGCTATGGCTACCGGCCCCCAGGCCTGGACCAGCCAAAAGGCCTACTTACTGAGAAGCCTATTCCTAAAAGCCGCCCGAATGCTGGAAAAGGGAGAACTCGGTGATCGGGATGAAATCGAGTATGCCGATCACGTGAAAGAACAGGTTCGCCGGCTAATGATCACCCACCGAATATCCCAAGCCGACCTGGCCATGTACCTGGAAAGCATGTCAACCCGGTATCTGTCCGGCAACGATCCCGGCACCATCATCGGTCACATTAGCCTAAATGAGCAACTGAAGGCCAAGGACCAAGTTTTAAGACTCAGCCGGCGGCGATGTGAAGAAGCGGATTGTTCAGAACTTACCGTCATCACGTGGGATAGACCCGGAGTATTTTTTCGCCTGGCCGGAATATTCACCTTAAACGACCTGAATATCCAAGAACTGGCCATTTTTACCTGGTTGAAAGACAAGGCTATCCTGGTCTTCCAGGTGACCAATCCATTAGACCGGTTAAACGAAGACGCCAAATGGCGCCAGGTGGAAAAAGATATGGTCAAGTCCCTCCAAGGCAACTTGGGCCTGGAGTACCGGTTAGCCCACAAACGGAAGTACGTTTCCCAAAGAAACGGCATTGGGGCCAGAAAACCTTCCTCGGTCAGGCTTGACAACGACGCCTCTGAATTCTTTACGGTCATCGAGATCGCCACCTACGACCGGATGGGATTGCTCTATGCCATCGGCCGAACTTTTTCCGAATTTATGTTGAACGTCCGCGTGGCCAAGATATCAACCAAAGTTGATCAAGTTTTCGACGTCTTCTATGTTACTAACAGTAACGGAGAAAAAATAGAGGACGAAGAACTTAAAAAAGAAATAAACAACGCCCTGATGTTTTCCATTACCCAGGTCTAGGCCGGACCATCCACAATGCGCCACAAGTCGAGGGTCTTCTATGAAAACAATGGTGAAATTAAAGAGAATAAGATTCAACTGGATTATTTTTCCGCTTGTCTGCTTGGGGGCGTCCCTTTTCTCGTGCGCAGTCACTACAGTAATCCGTCCTACCGACGAAGCCGCGGTCTCCCGTTCCGCCTGGGTCAATCCAGCCCCGGAACTCCCCTACCCCCCGGCCATGTATCGCTTGACCCTGGAAGGAACCTGGTCGGAAATGGGCCTCGCCTACGGCCGGCAACTTGGCCAACCCATTGCGGTGGTGTGCGAGCGGGTATTGGGCCATTGGGTGGACATGGCCGGCGGCCCGGATGTCACGGCTAAGGCCTTAGATCATCTCAAGCTCGATCTGGCTAAGACTGCCTGGTCGATTAAGGCATTTGCTCCCGAAATGATCGAATTCATGGATGGCCTGGCCCAAGGGGCGGCCGAGCACTTGAACCAAGTCCGGCCAGACTCTGGCCTATCCAACGTTGAAAAAATCCAAGCTATTAACCTCGCCGGATGGTTAACCCAAAACCCTGGCTGGCACTCCGCTCATGATCGAACCGGCCAGAAATTCGCATCCAAAAGCAAAACCGCGGTCTGGCCGGAGCAGGGTGTCGCGTTTGCCGCGTTCGGGCGATCAACACCTGGGGGCCACACCATCGCGGGGATCAGTTGGGACCAACTCTTCGACCCATACATGTTTCAGGTGGCCATTCAGGTCAAACCCACAGATGAAAACGCGGCGCCTTATCAAGGCACAGTCATGGTCGGGTGCGTGGGTGGCAATAGCTTGTTATCGCAAAGAGGGCTGTGGATTGGCCAGACCAGGGTCGGGAGTCATTTGGGTTCCGGTCAGGAGGGGCAGGTGACCTCTTTTGGCGTCAACCGGCTGATTGCGGCGGCCCATGTCGCGGCTTACGCCAAGAGCAAAAAGGAGGCCGCCGAGATGTTAACCTACGGAACGCCAGGGTACACAGCCATGACGGGCTATAAAACGCTGATCTTGGGGGAACCGACCAACTACCTCATTGCCGATGGGCTGTCGGCTCTGGTCGTTGAAAGGACGGCTGAGGCTTTTGCCGTCAGGTATCCTGGTGTCCTCAATGAAAAAGGAGACTACATCATTTGCGCCGGCAAATTTTCCATGCCCTATAGATATGACGTTCTGGGCAATAAATCAGCCAACCCAATGACCACTTTCGGTCCCAACCCGGACGCAGACCCGGCCAGCCGATATCGGTCCAAGGCCGTAAACATTTGGCTGGCCAGGCCAAAGGTATTGGTTACCGGGACTAGAGCCAAAGAGATAGTATCCATAGATTACATCATGGAATCACACCGAATCATGGCTAAGACGGTAGAAGATCCGGCTACAGGGACAAAAATCCCGGCCACAGAACTGGGGTACACCATGTCAAACCAGATTAAGGATAAGGCTGGGCAGATCTTTTACGGCACGGTTACGGGGCAGGTGATAGACCCGACGAAGCGAGTGATTGAGTACACATTAGGGCCGCCCAGTCCCTGGATGGGTCCCTGGGACCGTTTGGATATTTCTTGATCTAGATAATTTTCCACGAGTTGTGCTAATACCTTGGTCTGGTTGCTCGTTACTCGTGGCTTGTTAAAGTTTGTCTGAAACGAATAACCAGTAGCCGGCGACCAACAACTCCTTATCGGTTATTTTTGCATCTGCAAGCCGTTGGCCCGGTTACTGTCCAACACTACTATCAACCGGGACCAACGCGGTCCCTTTTCTTAGCTCTTGATCTTGGACACTGATAATTTTATAGAGTTCCTTGTTTTTAATCTCGCTATCAGAACTCAAAATGATAGCCGAAGAAGTCTTCAGCTTAGGCTTCAAGACCATAATTTTGCCGGCGTAAATATCCGGGAGTGTTGTATCCCCCTTGGTTTTATTTACCTTATAGACTTTAAACATCTGCCCGACTTTGACTCCGTCCATCAATCCCAAATCAATAAATACCAGGTCGTTTCCGGCCACCATTTGATAGTCCCCTTCAGTCTGGACGATAATTCCTTCCTTTATCAAATCAGTAGTCGTTATTTTGATCTTTTTGTCCATGGCCACCTTAGGGCGAATTTTCTGTCCAATCTTTATTTCAGTGAAGGCTTTGGTTATCTGGCCTTGATAGAGGCCCTTATCTTCCAGCACCTTGGTTATCTTAAATTCCCCTGTGATCTCATTAAAATATCCAATCAAGGCGTCCGTCACGGGATGGTGAACCGGGTACTCTGTGGCGAAGATCTGGAAGACGTCACCCTTCTTGAATTTCTCTTCCTTAATCAAAAAGTAGACCACTGAATCTTCGGGCAAAGCCGAGAGGGTGGAATCGGATTCAAAAATAGTCTCGTAATTCTCCGTTTCCGCAGAAGTGGCAATAAAATTAATTGAGTCCAAATTGCGGCTGACGGTCACATAGTCCGCCGCCTCGGCCTGGACACTGACAAGTAGTACAATGGCAACCAGCCAAATGCTTAAAACAGATCCTACTGACTTATTTTTATTTAGGAAAAGTTCTTTTTTCATCACACCGGCCTCCAGCCAAATGTTGTCGGTGAAAAACAAACAAAAAGGATTACCTGCCCGGTTGCGGCTGTTGATCCGGGGCTTGACCTGAAGTCGTGGCCCCTGCTTGGCCCTCTGGAGTTATCGGGAGGGATTTCCTCTTTTCTTCTTGTTCCTGAGTTTTCTGGATCTCGGCAAACTGCTTGCTCAATGCGGCTAATTTCGCGTTGACATCCGAAAAGGTATTCTTGCAGTAGGTTAAATCATCCTTTAAATTAGCCATATTCGAGTGACCGCCTTGCTGCAGGGTATTGAACTTCTCCTCCATGTTTGGCAATAGCGCCCGCGCCTCGCCCAAACTGTTGACCGCTTCGGCCAGGCCGACCTTGACGGCAGTGAGAGAGAAATCACTTAACTCTCCTCTCTTCCTCATTCTATCGGCTTCAGACATTTGAGCGTCAATAGATTTGATTGACCGATCCAGGGTGCCCAGCATGGCTCGCAACCGGTTATTTATACCTTGAAATTCTTGAAAAGCAAATTCGGCGTTATATTCCAGTTGCATTCCGTTTCGCCGCGCCGTCAGATCAAGGTAGGCACTGACCTTAGCATCACCCTTTTTCTTGATATCATGAATATCCACAGGCGCCGGAGCCGTGAACTTAGACACCGCCTCCTTATTGTACTGGTAATGGGTGATCAATATGTTATAAAATCTAATTTGGATATCGGAGATCTTTTTCAGGGCGGCCAGACTACTGTCGATTTCCTTGAGATCCACCTC
>JADFXK010000236.1 GCA_015233625.1 Deltaproteobacteria bacterium
AGGCCCACGCCGCCTACGGCCATGCCGGTGGACAGATTTTGGGCGGCCGAGGCTGTGATCTCGTTTGCTTCAGCCCTCTTCTTGGCCACGTTTATCTTCATTTCAAGGAGCTTTTGAGTCGACTCCTGAACAGCTCTGGCCACTGGAGCGGCCTCGCCCATTAACAAGTTAAATGCTTCTTCTTTTTTGTTTTCCAGGGCCAGGGCGATCACCTTCTCTCTCATGGGGAGATACTTATCCATCGCGGCTCGCAGGTGCTGGTATTCCTTGCGGTTTTCTTCGCTTTGGATGGTCTTCTCATACTTTAGCAGGCTGTCATCGACGACCTTGTCATGCTCTTTAATTCTGCCCACAATATCCTTAAGTTGATCCACATTTTTGATGAGAATCATTTCTCTCAAATTGGCCCGAATCCGCTGGTACCTGACAGCCGCGTCCGCGATCTCCCCTAACGGTTTGGTATCATGATCATACATGGTTTTGAGTTCTTCTTCGATTTTGTGAATATTAATGATGCCGACATAACCGATGAGTCCGGCGATCAAAGCCACCAGGATGAAACTGGACAGAAGCTTTGTTCTGATTTTCAAGTTATAGAACCAATTCATGGTCATCCTCCCTATAGTTACTGATTGACGGATAGCTTCCTTCCGATCAGGGCACGTCATGCAAGGTTGGGATCAGGCCGGTTTACAGTGCTCCCCTGCCGTTACAAGATGAGTTTCTCATATTCCGTCCTGATAAAATACGGCTTCGTTATTTAAAGCAAAATTTATGCCACACAGCACCAACGGGATAACTACTCAATTACACATAATAATTAAATCACACCCCCTACGGTAACTTGCTGATTTTCCGTGTCCTCCTTTAACCTCGGTCACAAGCTCAAAGTCATAAATAAAATTTAATTAATTAACTGGTATGTTAGTTGAAAGGGAAAAACGGCACGGCGGGTAGCATGAAAGGTAACTCAGCGCTTGAAGATAGACCAAATCTAATGATCAATTCACTTGACCGCTTGAAAATAAATCAATTATCCTTAAATAGAACGACGGTGTCCCGGTGAAGGAGAATGGTCAAAAAAGTGAACACCGCGTTCAATAAAGTGAACCAACTAATTCTGCCAATCAAGGACAGTCTCGGGTGTGATAAGATTTCTCGCTTCGAGCGGAATGACAAATTTACATCGTTATTCAGGATGGTCCACCTCTCTGTCATTTCGAGCCAAGCGAGAAATCTTAACGTCCCTGCCTTAATTCAACGGTATGGAGCACGATCTACCAGAGTACGACCCGATGGATCCGATCAGGCCGGCTCATCTTCAATGTCCCATTTGATGATCCTGAGATCCAGCACGCAAATGGAAAAAATCACCGGGACCAACAGGAGGGTGATGAAGGTGGCCACGATCAGACCGCCAAACTGGGTGTAGCATAACGGTTCCCACAATGGGCCGCCATTCATGGCCAAAGGAACGAGCGCAATGACGGTGGCGCCCACGGTAATCATCACCGGTCGCAACCGAACCATCCCGGCATCCAGGACGGCCTCCCGCAGCGGCTCTCCCTCGGCATGTTTTTCCTCAATAAAATCAAATAAGACGATGACATGACTGACGATCACGCCCACTAAGCTGACGATCCCCAAAAAGGCCATGAACCCGAATGGCGCGCCCATGATGACCAGAGCGGCCAGGGCGCCGGTCACCCCATAGGGAATAGAGGCAAAGACAATCAGCGGCTTGATGGCGTTCCTGAACTGAAAAACCAGGGCCAGATAGATACAGGTAACAGATATAATCAAGACAATAGTCAAGTCATTAAAGCCTTTGCTCTGTTCTTCTTCTTCCCCGCCGATTTGCAGGTTATAGCCGGGAGGCAGGCTCTTCTGAAATTCCATCAGCCGAGGCCGAGCGGCATTCATCACCTGGGAGGCCAAAACTTCCGGCACCGTGTCGCAAGAGATGGTCACGGTCCGAAACTGATTGCGTCGTTCGATCTGTTCCGTCTGCATTTGATAGTCGAGCTTGGAAATCAAGGCCAAAGGCACTTTCTGAGGACCTTGGGAAGAAAAAACATAGAGGTTACGCAGGTCCGACAGCCGGGCCCGCTCTTCCATGCGCAGCCGGGCCATGATCGGAATCTGCTTATCACCCTCCCGCAAGACGTCCATGGGATAGCCATTCATCCCCACGGATGAAGCCGCGGCCACATCCTGGTTGGAGATGCCGGCCAGATTAGCCCGGTCGGGATCTATGTTCAATCTGACTACCATTCCTTCCACTCCCCAGTTGTCTCGAACCCGGCTGGACCCAGGGGTGGTCTCCAGGATGGTCTTAACCTGGGCGGCCAGATTCCGGAGGGTTAAAATATCTTCTCCGGAAACCCGAATGCCGACGGACATTCCCACCGGGGTCCCACTTTCCAATAATCGAACATCAACCCGCGCCCCCGGAACGGCTCCCGAGACTGCTTGCTGGAGGGGAACGACCAGGTTGATGGTGTCCCACTTATTTTTGACCTGAATAATGATCTGGGCGTAGTTTTGCTGTTCTTGCTCCGGCGAGACGGAGAACCAGAACCTGGGCCCGCCGCCGCCGACAAAGGTGGTGAGCGACTCCAGCACCGGCCGGGATTTACCATCTTTGCCAGGGTGTTTCCGGCCATATTCTTCAGACACCTGCCGAATAATCTTCTCCGTCTGAGTGGCCGCCTCATAAGTCGCCGAGAGGGGCGCGCTTTCGGGTAACCAGACATCAACGTAAGACAGGTAGGACAGATCTTTCGGGAAGAATGAGGTCTTCAAAATAGAGCCGAAATACACCCCCACCCCCAGGAACAAGAAGGAGGCCAGGAGCACCGACCAGCGATGGGCGATGGCGAAGTCCCCAATCTTATAATAAAATCCAGAAAATCCCCCGTGCCGCCGGTCCTCGTTGGACTTGACCGGACCCTTCTCGGGCCGCAGCAGATAATACCCCAATAAGGGGATGAAGGTCATGGACACAATCCGCGAGGCCACCAGGGAACAAGTCATGACCACCGGCAGGCTGTAAATGAAGCGTCCGGTATCTCCCCCGATGAATAGAAACGGCAAGTAGGCGACAATATTTGTAATAGTGGCGTACATGATGGCCGTGGCCAATTTGGTCGGACCTAGCCAGGCCGCGTGGACGGGTCTCTGCCCGGCCGCCAATTCCCGTTTGATGGCATCACCGGCCACCACCGGATCATCGACCAGCAAACCCAGGGCCAATATCAGGCTGGCGATGGACACCTGTTGTAAATCAATGCCCAAAACATGCATCAGGCCATAGGTCATGGCCAGGGTCAGAGGAATGGAAAAGGACATCAGCAGGGCTGACCGCCATTCCCAAAAACCGATCAAGGATACGATCACGACCAGAATGATCGCCTCGTATAAACTGCTCATAAACAGGGCGATGCTCTCCGCCACCTGGAGCGGTTGATCCGAGGTCCGGGCCATGATCAGATCTTCCGGAAGCCGCCCCTTGACATCATCTAAGGCTGCATCCACGGCTTTGCCGAATTCGCCGATCTTTTCGCCGGACTTCATCTGGACGGCCAGGGTGATGGCCCGGAGTTGCGGCCAATTCCCCTGGGCATCACCACGGCTAAAAAAATTCAGAAAAGTCGAAGGAGATTCATAGCTCCGGACCACCTGGACCAGATCCCGCAAATACACCGGCGTCCCGGTTCCGGCCGTGGCCACCATCACCCCGCCTATCTCCCGCTCGCTCTTAAACCCACCCGATGGCTCTACATTTACGTTTACTCCTTCGATCTCCAACTGGCCGCCAGGCATGGAAATATTTCGGGCTTGCAAAATTTCCTTGAGCTTGGCCGGAGGCAGACCATAGGAAGCGATCCGCTCCTGGGAATATTCCAGATAAACGGCTTCCCTCTGAACCCCGGCCCGGCTAACCTTGGCCACCTGGGGGACAGTCAACAAAGTCCGTTCCATCAGGTTGGTAAAGTCATCCAGCTCTCGATAGGTATACTTGGGGCCGGCCGCCAGCGCCAATTTGGCCGTCGTATCCTTGGGGTCCCGAATCACCACCGGTTCCCAGGTATCCGGATGGATCTCCGAAGCCCGAGCCCGCTCCCGAATATACTTCTGGAGCGAAGCCCTAACGGCGTCATCTCCAGCCCCGGATGACCCGTCTATCCCCACAAACCCCGACCCGGAGATAATCCGGACATCTTTGGCCAGGCCTTCTTGTTGGACAAAGCGAGCAAACGGCTCCACCCCGACCAGGGCTTGGGGACTCATGGAGATGGGAAAGCAGACGACCAAAGTGAATCTGGATCCCTGGTCGCCAAAAGCGGCTTGAGACCGGGCCTTGACTATGGCCTGTTCTATCGCCTTAGCCCGCAGCGAGACCTCCACCTCTCCGATCATAGGGCTGGCCACGGTGAGCATCAAGGCCGCGGTATCGCCAAAATCTTTAACAAAGATGACTGGTCCGGCTCCTTCGGGAAGGTGCTGCAGGCTGTCTAGCTTCAATTTGATATCATCGAATTCCTTGCCGGTTTCTCCTATCTTTTCAATAAGCTCCACGTCGACGACGGACATCCCCGTCCGAGTGCTGGACGTAATCTTTTTGACCTTGGTGTTCTCGGCCATCTTCTCTTCGATTTTGCGGGTGACCAACTGCTCCATTTTTTCGGCGGCCACCCCCGGCCAGGGGCACATGGCCAGGGCCACCCGGACGGGAATATCAGGGTCCTTCCGTTGCGGCATACTGTAGTAGCCATAGACTCCCCAGAGAGTCACGGCGATCAATAACACCCAGGAGATATGACGTGTCTCCGTACAGAAACGGGCCGTATTATGAGTCCGTTCGATATATTCAGCATCGGTTTTATGGTGTGCCATGCCTGATTTCCCGTCACGATGGTTCTATAAATTGGTCAATTCTTGGCCTGGGGGATGATCCGCACCTGTTGCCCATCTGCGACCATGGTCGCGCCCAGGGTGATAACTCGCTCTCCAGATTTGACTCCCTCGGTCACAGAAATCAAATTTCCATAAATTTCCTCCAAAACCACGGGGTCACGCAAGCGAGCCAGGGTCTTGCCGCCCTGTTCCTCCACCACGAAGAGGGCATAAGCTTTGGGGTCCTTCTTTGATCTGACCACAGAGTTGAGGGGCACAGCCAGGGCCGGCTGCGGGCCTCCTTGCTCGGTCAGGTAGACCGTGGCCACCATGCCCACTTTTAATTGATTACCGGGGTTAGGAATGATCACCTCCACCTCGAAGACCCGGCTTTGGGGATCGGCCGACGGAGACAATGAGGTAATTTTTCCTGCAAATTCCTTGCCCCGCATGGCCTCGGCAGTTACGGTCATCTGGTCTCCCCAGGTCAGCCGCCGCACCACCACGTCGGGCACTCCGAAAACAACTTTGACTTCCGTGGAATCGGACAAGATAAAAGCCGGCGTCTCCGGCCCGACCAGCGAGCCCACTTCAATGTTGCGTTTCAAGACGATCCCATCCATGGGCGCCTTCAGGGCACAATCCTGGAGGGCCAGTTGCGCCTCCCGGACAACTGCAGCCCCGCCCGACACCCGAGCCGCGGCAGCCACCTTCCGGGCCTTGGCCGCGTCATAATCCGGCCGGGTCAAGCTCTTGGACTCGAACAGCTTGTCGGCCCGGTCATAATCCTGGTCGGCATGTTTCAAAGCCGCCTGGGCCTCGGCCAGTTGAAAATTGGCCTGACTGAGTTTAACCTCATAGTCATTTTCTCGCACCCGAGCCAGGACCGTGTTCTTAGCCACCCAGTCCCCTTCCTGAACATTCCGATTTTTCTTATCAATATCCTTGATCTGGAAGATAGCCCGGACATACCCGCCCCGTTTAAAGTTCAGGTTGACCTTGCTGTGGGGCTGGATATTGGCTGAATACCGGAGCCTATCCGATCCCTTGGATTTTTCCACCAACCGGACGGCCACCGGGGTCAACGGCTTCTGATACACCTCGGCTTTGCGTTCACATCCGGCAACCAGGACGGCGCAGGAAAGCAATACGAGCATAGGACATTTGATCTTGTTCATTTGATCTCACCGATGGCCTTTTCTAGGTCGGCCCGGGACGTCCAGAAGGACAACAGGGCCTGTTGGTACTGGTAATTGGCGCCGGCCAGGTTCATCTGAGTCTGCAACACATCCTTTAAGAGCGTGGCATTGGCACCATACTTATTCATGATCACCCGAAGTTTTTCTCTTTCGACTTCTTGCGCGACCTGCCTGACATTGAGCAAGGCATGGTTTTCCTTAACCTTGCGGACCTGGTTGGTCACATCCATCAGCACCTGGGCTTTGGTTTCCCGCTGGGCGTTCCTGGCCTGGGTGATGGCCCGGCCCTTTTCGGCCAGTTCGGCCTTCTTTCGGCCCCAATCGAACGGCTCCCAGGTCATAGTCAGCCCGGCAAAGGCCGTGTCCGGGGGCAGCATTTCCACATTCTGCAGTTTGGCGTACTCCACAGTCAGATTCACATCCGGGATGTACTCGGATTGCTTGGCACTCCGGGCGTATTCCGCCTGTTCCAAGGTCAACCTGGTCTCCTTTATTTCGGGCCGGTGCTCCAAGGCACGGCCTTTCACCTTCTCCAGGTCGATGGCCGGCAGGTCAATGGCCGAAATCTCACTGACTTCAAAGTTAGTATTGATATCGCGGCCTAAGAGGTTATTCAAGTTTTCCCGTTGGGCGGCCAGGGCGTTTTCCAGGGTCAAAAGCTCATGCTCGGCCTTGACCAATCCGGATTTCACCTCCAGCCCTTCGGCCGGTAAGGCGGTTTGCTGCTTGATGTATTTGGCCACGATCTCGGATA
>JADFXK010000237.1 GCA_015233625.1 Deltaproteobacteria bacterium
TTCTCTTGATCGCGACTCCAAAAGAATAGTTTTCGCACAAGGTTACTACTCCCAGTCAAGAAGGGATGCGGCCCCTGCTAACAAGGCTTCAGATTTGAACACGGCGGCGGCCTGGTTATTCTCCGGGAAATTGGAGGATATCCCATCCCAGCTAAGGGCGACTATTGAAGAATGCCGGCAAGCTCTCCGAGATTGCGAAATAGACTCGATCGAGCTTTTGTATGTCCACAATTTACCAGAATCAGTGAATGTCAATAAGGAATTACAGACCGCTGCCGCCCATCTCAAAAGGGCTATTGGAGAGCCTTCTTCAATCATTATTCTATCAAGAGAAATGGGAAGCTCCGCAATTGAACATCTCTTTGCTGCGCAGGAATCTCATATCGAAGTGAAGGAAGTGATTACGTGTCCTGCGAAAGTTGCGTTTACTGAGAATGGGCCAAACTGGGAAGCCTCCGTATTGTCTGTTCCTGGGGCCTGGCTCAATTCTCTTTTTACGAAGTATGGAGATAATCTTTTTTCGGCTAATTACAGAGGGTTCTTAGGAATCGCAAAACGTCGCAAGATCAACAGTGCAATTCGTTCTACTGTAGAAACACGACCATCTGATTTCTGGGTCTTTAACAACGGAATTACACTTTTGACTCTAGGTTTGCAGCCAACTAAGGACGGGACGCGACTTACAGGTATATCGATTATTAATGGAGCGCAGACCACAGGTTCTATTGGGTCTGTAGATGTCAATAGACACGACTTAAAAGATATGAAAGTTCTCTGTCGTATCATTCGATGCAATGATCAAAATACTATTAGCGACATTGTCAAGTATAACAATACGCAAAATGAAATAACTACCTGGGATCGATATAGCAATGATGTTGAACAGAATCGAATTCAAAAAGAATTCGATGAATTGGGTCACAGCTATTCAAGGAAACGAGGTTTTCGACTGCATGGTGAACAGATAGGGATCGAGGAAGTTGTGCAACCCCTTATAGCATTTTATGGCAGATATCATGATGCTAGTCGAGGGAAGAATGAGATTTTTGAAAGACGGACTCTTTACAATCTGGCTTTTCAAGTAAAAAAGGCCAGGCATATTTTATTTATATATACACTCGCGCGCTCAATCGATGCGCGAAGGATTGAACTCAAGAACAAATCAAATTCCAGCTCGATTATTTCAATTGAAGAAGAGCAGCTTTCACTTCTCCGGAGCATGAGATTTAAGTATTTTTTTATGGCGGTAGTGGGTAGGAGTATTGAGACGATTCTTGGCAGAAAGATCAACCTGGAGACTGTTGCATTTTCACCGGGTGCGGCTCATGCAGCCAACTACTCCATAGTTGCTCTTGCAGCAGTTTGGTCTCCAGTCGTTGAAGCTATACTGTCATACATAGCAACGCAAACGAATGCTTCAGATTTTGCAATTAGGCTCAACGACGAGGACATCCTTGATCAGATTTCAAAACCAGTGAATGCAATGCTATATGCGAGCAGAAGCCTCTTGCCTATAGATAACTTCGTGCCGCTAGTCCAGGACTCCTAAAACTGTTTAGATTTTTTGATGAATAAATCAGATGCCAACCAATTGCAAAGTTCGTCCTTTATCGCTGTACCGGAGGGAGCAGGTCATGTATTCGCACCTTTTCACAGAGTTGGAAGTGGGTGGGGTGAAGCTGAAGAACCGACTGACCATGGCCCCGTTGTATCTGGGTTATGCCGGGGAAGACGGCATCGTGTCGGAGTTGATTCTGGATCACTACCGGTTGATGGCCCAGAGTGGGGTGGCCCTGGTCGTAGTCGAAAATGCCACGGTGGACTATCCGGTCGGCCGCAATTCCAACCACTGCCTCAGGGTGGATGGGGATGACCAGATCGAGGCATTATCCCGCCTGGCCACGGCGATCAAGCAGGAAGGGGCCGTGGCCTGTCTGCAGATTAATCATGGCGGCCGGTATGCGGTCCCTCCGGGCTTTGTGGCCCCGTCGGCGGTGGAGACTTTTGGCCGGATGCCCCGGGCCTTAATCATCCAGGAAATCGAACCCATCATCGATCAGTATGCCCAGGCCGCCCTCCGGGTCAAGCAGGCCGGCTTCGATATGGTGGAATTGCATGGCGGCACCGGCTACCTCCTGGCCCAGTTCGTTTCACCTCGGACCAACAAGCGAACAGATATCTACGGCGGGTCGCCAGAGGCGCGCCGGAAATTTCCCTTAGACGTCGTGGCTGCAGTCAAAGCGGTGGTGGGAGAATTTCCGGTGGGATATCGGTTTCTGGCCGACGAATGGCTGCCAGATGGTCTCCAGTTGGCGGAGTCCCGGGTCTTTGCCCGAAGCCTGGACGCGGCCGGGGTAGCTTATATCTCGGTCATGGGCGGGACCTACGAGTCTTTCTTCCTTCCGGAAATGGTGGCAAAATCTAAGCAAGAAGGCTATATGGTGGACCTGGCCGCGGCTATCAAACAGGAAGTTTCCGGGCCGGTCATCACCGCGGGGCGGATTGCCCACGGCCCCCTGGCCGAACAGATCGTGGCCTCGGGGCAGGCGGACTTAATCGGCCTGGCTCGGGTGCTCTGGGCCGATCCGGAATGGCCCCAGAAGGTGCAAGTGGGGAAAGAAGACGAGATTCATCATTGCAATCCGGAATGTGATGTCTGCCTTCAGATGATCATGAAGGGCCGGCCCGCCTTGTGCGCTAGCTGGCCCAAAGAAAAGATGCAGCTCTGGAAATCTAAGCTTCAAAAATAACCAGATGCCAGGGCTGGAAGATAGGATGTTGTAAGTCAAAGAATCAGCCTAACAAAACCTGAGTTAGACGAATTTTATTAATTCGGCGGTGGGAATGTATCCGCAGATTTCGCAGATGAACGCAGATGGATGAGACCCTCAAGCGACTGCGATTACTTGTTTTTTTATCTGCGCAAATCGGCGCAATCTGCGGATTGAATCATGGCCCTTGACACTAATCGCTTAGCGTACTCGTCGAACTCAGGTTAACAAAAGTCGACCAGGTTGCCTTTCGGGGAACTGCGTCGGCATCTCTAAAAATGTACTTCTAAATTTGACAAAAACCGGGAATGGTTCGACCAGGACAGGTGATCGCCGGCCAGCCGGTTATATCCGGCTGACGAGAGGAAAGTCCGGGCTCCGCAGGGCAGGGTGCTGGGTAACGCCCAGTGAGGGTGACCTCAAGGATAGTGCCACAGAAAGCAAACCGCCTCGCGCAAGTGAGGTAAGGGTGAAACGGTGAGGTAAGAGCTCACCAGTCTTCCGGGTGACCGGAAGAGCTAGGTAAACCCCACCCGGAGCAAGACCGAATAGGGGAGTGTTTGAGGGCGGCCCGCCCGAGACTCCCGGGTTGGTTGCTTGAGGCGTCGGGTAACCGCCGCCCTAGAGGAATGATCGCCATCCCCCGCGGGGTAACCGGTGGGGGAAACAGAACCCGGCTTATGGCCTGGTCGAACCTCCTCCCGGTTATTGTATACTTTGAACGGTTCTTTCCACAACTGCCCCCGGGCGCTGTCAATCAATCCTTTCCATACGTAAGATGGCGAGATGCGGATGAGGATGTCGCTACTTCCAATCAGTTGTGTTGAGCTCATTCTATTGGCCCTCTTTCCAGCCGACTTCCTATGGGCTGCCCCGCCGGTAATCCTAGAAAAAAACCATGAATTATATGAATTGAGCTTGAATCTAGACCTGTTGGAGGATCAAAACCAGGAATGGACGATAGCTCGGGTGGCTTCGCCTGAGTTCGCGTCACGATTTGTGCCCAACCGGAAGGCTTTGCTTAATTTAGGTTTCACCCGCTCGGTCTACTGGTTGCGATGCCGGATTGATAATCAATCATCACCGGAGCCGGAGTGGCTTCTGGAATTAGATTACGTGATTATGAGCCGGATCGACCTGTACGTTGTGCATGCCGATGGATCAATAACGATCAAGAGATCGGGAAGCCTGTTACCTTTGAAAGAAAGGGACGTGGATTTTCCGGGCCATCTTTTCCGGTTGACTGTCCGGCCGCAGGAAAAGCAAACGATCTATCTGCGGCTGCAAACCGATGGCGCCATGAGAGTCCCCTTGACTCTCCGCCCCCCCCAGGCCTTTGCTAAGTACCTCTTGAACAAGCGGTTAGTTCAGGGCCTGGCCTTTGGTGTCTATCTGGTGATGGTCCTCTATAACATCTTTGTCTTTTTTATTCTCAAAGAAAAGAATGCGATATATTATGTGCTGACCCTCTGCTTCGCTGTTTTGTATCTGTCATGCCTGACTGGCCTGGCCGCCCGGTTTTTTGGGCCAGATCATATCCAGTGGTCCTTGTGGGGGGTCCATGTAGGCGGGCAGCTGGCCATGGTTTTTCTGATCATCTTCTCCCAACATGCTCTCAAGACAAAAGAAGTTACTCCCCTGATCCACAAACTGCTCAGTGGAGTCGCGATCCTCAATGTTGGAACGGCTCTGACATCTTTCTTTAATTTTTATTTGGCCAATATTATATCATATGTGATTACATGTATCGGAAGCGGGCTTCTGGCCTATGCCGGCCTGCGATGTTGGATCAAAGGCTATAGGGGCGTCCGATATTATGTAACTTCCTGGATCACGATCTTTGTCATTCTTTTCGTGCATCTTCTCGGCGGGGCAGGTCTTCTGCCGCTCAGCCCGTTAAACTCGACTGACTGGTTGCTGATTTTTGCTTTGGCCGGGGCGATGTTGTCTTTGGTTTTAACCGACAAATACCGCACCGTTCAGGAAGACAGTCAACGGATGCTGGAAGAAAAGGTATCTGAACGCACCCACGAATTAAACCAGGCGGTTGATGAACTCAGTTACCGGGCGACCTTCGAGCAGATGGTGGCGGCCATCTCCACCGATTTTATGGCCTCATCGTTATCGCCGGAGGACACCGACCGGGAAATTAACAAAGTACTTGCGATGATTGGCTGGTTCTGTGCCGTTGATCAAAGCTTTGC
Source organism: Deltaproteobacteria bacterium (assembly GCA_015233625.1). GTDB lineage: Bacteria > Desulfobacterota > JADFXK01 > JADFXK01 > JADFXK01 > JADFXK01. Next base: position 4,976 of record JADFXK010000237.1, read on the forward strand.
CCTGGTTTTGGAACCACAAAGCACCAGGGTCAAACAGGGTTACCAGTGGAGCCGTTATGGCGAGGCGACATCTGGCCCGGTTACCAGCAGCCAGGGTGCGGTCGATGATTTTTCCTGGCTGATTGATAAGGTGCAGCATCAGGAGGCCGTAATCGAGATCCGACTGACTGACTTGCCCAAGTCCGTCACGCAAGAAAAAGCTTTTCTCCGCCGCCTGAAGGACAATTCTTTGTTGATCGCCCCGTTGGTGTATTACGGGGAACTGCTCGGGCTGGTCGGCCTGGGTGCCGATCGAGACGACCAGTCCTGGCCGGAAAATGATCAGGCGCTTTTGAAAATTGTGGGGCAGATAATTACCAATGCCCTGGTCCACCAGCGAACGAAAGAAGAAATTAAGCACCTGGCCAATCACGATAGCTTGACCGGATTAGCCAATCGCCGTTTCCTGAATGAATTATTTGATCACTTCAGGGCCAGGGCAAAGCGTTACTGCAAACAAATGGCCATTCTTTACCTTGATCTGGACAACTTTAAACCGGTGAATGACCGGCTGGGCCACCGAGCCGGCGATGAAGTATTGCGAATGGTCGCCCAGCGCATCCGGGCATCTCTCCGGGAAATGGATATCGCGGCTCGTATCGGAGGAGATGAATTCGTCATCATCTCGGAAGACTTAACCAATTATCTGGATGCCGGAATAATCGCCGAAAAGGTGATGGGGCAAATTTCCCTCCCTTACGGCATTGATGGTGATGTATGTTACCTGGGGGTGAGCATCGGTATCAGCATGTTTCCCTTTGACGGCGATGACTTGGATACGTTGATCAGAAAAGCCGATACAGCCATGTATAATGCCAAACAATCAGGTAAAGGTGGCTATCGGTTCTTCGAACCAACTCAATATGGATTGGAAGAAGTTCGATATCAGTCCGGCCTGGAAGATCAAATTGATCCGTTCCGAGCCTAGAAGGCAAGATTCAGATGAAGATATCTCTCTTCCCAATCATTATCATTTGCGCCGGGATTATTACTTTTGTGCTCTGTCCCACCGGTATCCTGTGGGCCGCTCCGCCGGTGATTCTGGAGCCGGGCCGGGATTCCTATGGGTTGAGCTTGCATCTGGACCTGTTGGAGGACAGAAACAAGGAGTGGACGCCGGCTCAGGTGACTTCGCCTGAGTTCGCCTCACGGTTTGTTCCCAATCGCAAAGCTTTGCTCAATTTAGGCTTCACCCGGTCGGCCTACTGGTTGCGGTGCCGAATCGATAATCAAACCTCGCTGGAGTCGGACTGGCTGCTGGAATTAGACTATATGGTCATGAGCCGGATAGACCTGTATGTCGTGCATACCGATGGTTCAATAACGGCAAGGAGATCTGGGACGTTATTTCCCCAGAAGGCAACGGAGGGGGATTTCCCTGGTTTTCTTTTCCGGTTGACCATCCGGCCGCAAGAAAAACAGACGCTCTATCTGCGGTTGGCAACTGATGGGATCATGAGAGTCCCTTTGATTCTCTGGACTCCTCGATCCTTTGCTAAGCATTTTTGGAACAAGCGACAGCTTCAAGGTCTGGCGTTGGGTGTCTTACTGTCCTTGATCGTTTACAACATCTTTGTCTTCTTTATTCTCCGAGAAAAAAATGCCATCTATTATATATTGACCATCTGTTTTGCTATATTATACTCATTATGTCTGACAGGATCGACCGCCTGGCTGGTGGGGCCAAATCATATCCGGTGGTCCTTCTGGGGAATGCATGTGGGCGGGCAAATGGCCATGGTTTTTCTGATAAAATTCTCCCAACAGGCCCTTAGGAC
>JADFXK010000238.1 GCA_015233625.1 Deltaproteobacteria bacterium
GTTAATTGTTTAACTCCTCCATCTCCATCAATTCCAACCTGGTGATCGCCTTTAAGGAAGAAGAGTTGGAAGAGATTTTCCGGACAATGGCCGAAAGCCTGGGCCTAAAATTGGGCAAAATCGCTCAACCGGTCAGGGTGGCCCTGTGTGGCAAAACAGCCAGCCCCGGACTTTTTGAGGTGATGAGTGTCCTCGGCCGGGATCGAGTCTTGGCGCGGCTTAAGGCGGCTCGGGAATTCGCCCTGGCCGCGAAATGAAAAGCTGTCCCCGATCATCCCCGCCGGCTGCAGGCGGGGCAGCAGAGAACGATTTGATTATTCTTTTCAACCGGCTGAATACTCCGAATAGTGCCCTGGCAACGCTCGCAGGTCAGGGGGTCGAGGCGGCTGGTGATGGGATTCCAGGTCAGGCTAACCGATCGTTTTAGTTTGCGGTGCTTCATATCTACCACTAATTGAACGACATTGACCAGGAGCCTGATGGCCGCCCGGCCGGTGAGGGTGACCCGGACTTGATACTTCTGGGCCAGATCATCAATCTTAACCTTCATCTCCCGGGGCAGGCCCTCAATCTTAAGCCGTCGTTCTTGCCTCTGCTCTTCAGTCAGGTTGGGTTGGACTAAGCCGGCTTGCATTTCGGCCCCGAGCGCGTCATAGTATTCCCAGGTGTTGGTTACGTCTCGGGTCAGGCGGCGTTTCATGCTGGCCAGGAAATCGGCCAAAGCCAGTTCAGTCAGACCTTGGGCCTGCAACATCCCTGAAGCTATGGTCTTTTCCAAATGAACCGGAAAATGAGGCGGGACCTGACCGGATGCAAAAAACTGGGGCCGACATTCCGGCCAGAGCTTATCCAGCTCCTCCACCAATGCGCCACTGGATTCATGGAGACCTAGTCTTAACAAGCCTTCCTTCCTCTCGTCGCTCATGGCCCGGTAATGGACCACCAGGACCATGTAAGTAGTCCGGGAGTCGGCCCGGTTCACCACCCTGACCTGTGAGTCCAGGAACCGGACGTCCTGGGTGAGGAGGCGGTCAAAACCTTCTTTCTTCAGGTAAGGGAAATCGATCCGGCCATAAACCACCGGCACTTCGCCCGTGGCCAGGCCGATCAGCCGGTCCAGCAACGGGGCGCCGTACAGCAACGGATGAGCCTCGTCACCCAGATAGACTTCTTCCGGAACATCCAGGGCCTCAGCCACAGGCGCTGGTAAGAGGGCATGAAGCATATCGCCGTGCATCTCCACCAGCCCCTGGTGATATTCCAAGATCTTTCCTGTAAATGACAGAATCTCCGGATCTGCGGGCTGGGAGGCCGAGGCTGATGAGTTATTCATGGGCATAGTCGCGTCTTCCACCACCGGCTCAGGCCTCATAATCTTCCCGGAAGAGTTTCTCGTCAAGTTCCTTGCTGCGATCATACGCAGTCCTGGCCTTTTTCAACTGGGCGGCCAACGACCCAAAGGCCTTGTCCCGTTCCTCGCCGCTGGTGCGGACCCACATTTCAAAGACCATGTCGGCAAACTCCTTTTCATCTTGCAGCCGGCCCAGAATCATGTCCACCTCACCCACGACCAATTCAAACATGTTGATTTTGCGGTCAAGTATATCTAAGATGCGGTCTTCAATGGTGCCGGCGGCACAGAAATTGAAAATGCGGACTTCTTTTTCTTGGCCGATACGATGGATGCGGCCGATCCGTTGTTCTATCTGCATCGGGTTCCAAGGCAAATCATAGTTAAGCATGATATGACAAAATTGCAGATTATGCCCCTCACCACCCATGCCGGTGGTCAGTAAGACCTGACACTCGTCTCTAAAGGAGTCTATGGCCGCCTGCTTCTGGGCGGAGGTCAAGCCGCCGTGAAAAACGGTGTGCCGAATATGATTCTCTTTCAGAACACCGCGTAAGTGTTCTAACGTGGCCAGATAATTTACGAAAACTATTTTCCGTTCCGGCATGGATTTGATCAGATCCAACACCTTGGCCGTCTTGCTACCGGCCTGAATAGCCTTCCCTAACAGAAATACCTGCCTGGCCTCCTCACCCACCTCATTCCGGTGCTGAGAGGCAAGATTATCCAACATATTCATGGCGGCGTAATGAGAGGAACCGGCCGCTTCAAGCAGTTTTCGAAAGGTCATGCCCGGTAGGGGAGAACCGGTAAGCCGGGAGTATTTGGCGGCCAGAGCGGTTATCCCCTGGTAGAAAGCATCTTCTGCCGATGAAGGCGAGACTTTCACGGTCAGAGCGAAGCGGGGCGGCAGGCGGAGTTGAGTCACGGACCGGGTATTCCTGACCATTACCTCCTGGAGCAGGCGGCGGAGCTTTTCCCGGTTACGGGGGTCGGTGGGATTCCCTCGGGTCACGAACTCTTCCATAAATGCCTTCCTGGTCTTCAGGTGGCCGGGCCGCAGGAGAGTGACCAGATTGTAAAGTTCCTCCAACTTGTTCTGCACCGGAGTAGCCGTTAACAACAGGATGAAGGTCTTCTGCAAAGCATTGACCAACTTCCAGCCCTGGGTGGTCTGGTTCTTCAAGTGGTGGGCCTCGTCTACGATGACCATGTCGTTAGATCGGCCGGTCACTGCGCCCCAATGGTGCTTGCTTCGGGCCAGGTGCAGCGAGACGATAACCAGCGGTTCCGCCCAAAACTGCTCCGGGTCCTGACGGAAAAGGGGAGAATTGGAGGTGACAAAAGCCAGGCCGAACTTTTCCTCCATCTCTTCCTGCCATTGATTCACCAAAGAGCTGGGGGCCAGGATGAGGCAAGAGCGGACCAGACCCCGCAGTATATACTCCTTAACGATGAGGCCGGCTTCAATGGTTTTGCCCAGCCCGACTTCGTCGGACAGGATGGCTCTCCCCCGAAAGGTCTTCATCACCTTGCGGGCCGTTTCCTCCTGGTACCACAAGGATTGCACGTTTCGCAGGGCATGAAGGCAAATCAGTTGATCAAAGGAGACACGGAAGGAAAGCTGATAGGCCTGAACAGCCAATGCAAGGGATGTCATTGTAGACCGACGGAGGTCTTTGATGGCTTCGAGCACCGGCCGGCCATTGCTCTCGAAGGATATCTTCAGTTCGGGCAGAAGAACAGCGGGGGCCGGTTTGGGGGCCGAGGCTGGAATGACAGGATCAGGAGCGGTTTGGGTCTTCTTGGTAATCGATGGTTGGCCGGAGGTTAAGGCGGCTCCGGAGACCGCCCGGCTGGTTCTTGGATTTTTTTTCGTTTCAGCCTTAGCCGGAAGAGAGGCGTCGTCGCCCGCTTTCAGCTTGCGGCGAGCAGATGGTGACTCGACAGGTGTGGCTGGAGCCTTGATCCCGGCAGCCCGTCCTCGGGTCATCCGAGCTGAGGTTTTAGTTGAGTCGGCCGGTTTCGTTAACTGCTCAGGTCGGACTTTTGTTTGTTTTTCCTGGGGCGAAGAAGGCCCTCCCGACATTCGCCCTAGGGTTGATTCAATACCGGAGTTAATCGCCATCTTAGCCGGGGCTTCGGGGAGCGGCGTATTTAGTTCTTCTGGAGACCACCGGGGAGGCATGGGATTGATCGAAGGCCCGGGGGATTTCATTCTCCGGCAAAACTCCAACTGGGTTTTGACCTCGCCGATTTGCTTTCTTCCCAAGGCTCCTTTTAGCGTCGAGGCGTCGGAAAGAACAGCCGAAAAAACTTCAGCGGCCTGATGATATTGTTCATTGTTGAACAACAAATCGCCCAGGATAAGGGCGTTTTTTTTGGACAGGATTGGGCTGTGCCTCCAGAGAAAGGCAAGATAATCGTAAAGAACCCGGCCATCATTGAGTAGCCTGGCGCAATGGAGCCCCGTATTCTGGCTTTCAGAGTCCCACGGATTCAGCCAAACGGCCTGGATGGCCAACGCTAATCCTTCCTTGTAATTACGGTTGATTAAGGATAAGAACGCCTTGGCCTGAATCGTGAAAAATTCCTTCTCCTTCCTTGCCGAGTCTGAACGACGGGACACTTTCCCGGTCTTTCCCTTTACTTGTTTGGTCTTCTTGTCGTCGCTGGTATTGGCCATGGTGTCAGAAGGCAATTAGTTAACAATAATGGGTATAAAAAAGGAATTTCCAGTTAAGGCGGTTTGGCTCTGACGCAATGTAACAACATGTCACGGGGATAGTCAATCTGAAATACGGTCGTTCCGTTTTTTGTCCTGTATTTTTTAATTAATCTTCAATCCGATCTGGTCCTGGGAACATTTACAAAAAAGAATTACAGAAACGTGGTGAGATGTGCTATAGTCAAAAGATTCATGCCAAGGCTGGTCTCGGGCCAACAGTGATCAGCCGGCAAAGGGCTGTTGGTTCCCGGCCCAGCCGGCCTTCCCTCCCTGAAAATGGGGCAGCACGAATCATGGACACAGCCACCATCAATCATGATCAACCGCCGTCCAAAATAAATAGCGGATATTTCCAGGAGTTGGCCGACCTTTCGCCTTTTCCCATGTCCATTGTCGGCCCGGATGGGACTTACCTGTATCTTAACCGGAAGTTTGTGGAGGTTTTCGGTTATACCCAGGACGATATCCCCCACGGCCGGGAGTGGTTCAAGCTGGCCTTTCTCAACCGCGATTACCGACGTCAAGCCATCTCCGCCTGGATGAATGACTTAGCCAGTTATCCGGCGGGTGAATCCAGGCCCCGAGAGTTTGACGTCAGCTGCAAAGATGGACGGGTCCGCCGGATCATATTTCGGCCGGTGACGCTCTCCGACGGAAATCAATTCATCACCTATGAGGACGTAACAGACCTGAAGGGCTTGGCCGAGGCTCTTCGACAATCGGAAAGCAACTACAAATTATTGGTTGATAATTCCTCCGAGGGTGTTTGCGTGCTCCAGGACGGGATGATCCGTTATGCCAATCCCTGGGCCGTGGTGCTGACGGGTTACACGAAAGAGGAGTTAGCCTCGTTACACTTCTTGGAGCTTGTTCATCCCGAGGAGCGGAAAACGGCTTCAGATAATTACGTCAGGTGGTTAAAGGGCGAGGAAGCCTCCCCTACGGCCACCTATCGAGTCATAACCAAATTCGGTGACATCAATTGGATGGACATAAATGCCCTGCTGATTGACTGGGAAGGAAAGCCGGCCGTGTTGGCTTTTCTCACCGACATTACCGACCGCAAGCTGGCCGAACAGGCCTTGGGCGACAGTGAGGAACGATTCAAGACCGTCTTTGATGAGTCCCCCATCGGGATCGAAGTGTACGACGACCAGGGCCGGTTGCTGGAAGTAAATAAATCATGTCTGAACATTTTTGGGGTATTGGATCCTGAAGAGATCAAAGGATTCAATTTGTTTGACGATCCGAATCTACCGGAAGACGCGCGGTTTACTCTCAGCCGCGGCCAGGCCGTTTGCTCCGAAATGCTGTTTGATTTTGATAAGGCGGCAGGTAACCATATCTACCGTACCTCTAAGACCGGCCAGGCCTACCTTCTCCTGGTCTTCCGGCCCTTGATGTCTAAGGAGACTAAAAGTCTCAAGGGCTATCTTGTCCTGGTTCAGGATATCACCGAACGGCAACGGGCGGCGGAAGCATTGCAATGGGAAGTAACCATGAATTCCGGCCTGGCCAGGCTGTCCAGCGCCCTGGTCCGTCACCCGGCCGATGTGGCCGATATTGCCAAGATGGTCCTGGACCAGGCCCGCACCTTAACTGGCAGCACTTACGGATACGTCTCCGCCATTGACCGGGATACCGCGGATAACATCTCCGGTGCTTTGGTGAAGATGATGCCGGGCGAATGCGCCTTACCTGGAAAAGAACAAAAAATATCCTTTTCCCACGGGACCAATGGGCATTATCACGGGCTGTGGGGACATAGTCTGAATGTTAAAGAAGCTTTTTACACCAATTCACCTCAGACGCATCCAGCCGCCGCGGGGTTGCCGACCGGGCATGTCCCGATTGAGAAGTTTCTCTCCGTCCCGGTATTGCTCGGAGATGAGTTGGTCGGGCAAATATCCCTGGCCAACCCCAATCGTGATTACCTGAACCGGGACCTTCAGGCGATGCGGCAACTGGCTGAACTTTTTTCCCTGGCTATCAATAGTCACCGCGTCCAGGAAGGCAGGGTCGATATAGAAAACCAACTCCGCCAGGTCCAAAGAATGGAGGCCATGGGCGCCCTGGCTGGAGGGATTGCGCATGATTTTAATAACATCCTGGGAGCTATCTACGGTTACACGGAGATGGCGTTGGAGGATGCCCGGGCTGGCAAGTTGGACCCCAACGATCTGGAACAAGTGCTGTTGGGCTGTAAGCGAGCCAAAGACCTGATCAAACAGATATTGACTTTTAGCCGGCGCACGGAAAAGAAAACACATCCAGTTCGCTTAGGCATGGTGGTGGAGGAAGCCCTCAATTTGATGCGGGCATCTTTGCCGACAACCATTGAGATATCTAAACAGATTGAGGCCGCCGGGGCCATAGTCATGGCCGACCCCACAGAGATTCATCAAGTTATCATAAACCTTTGCACCAACGCCGCCCATGCTATGCGCGACTCTTGGGGTCTGCTTGAGGTCAAGCTGACAGACGTCCAACTTACAACCAAAGAAGCATCTCGTCATTCCGACTTGACCTCAGGTTCCTACCTGAAGCTTACGGTCAAGGACACAGGGGGAGGAATAGACCCTAAAATCATGGGCCGCATTTTCGACCCGTTTTTCACGACTAAGAAAGGTGAAGGAACCGGCATGGGCCTGTCCGTAGCCCATGGAATTATCAAAAGCTATGGTGGCGCCATAGAAGTGACTAGTGGGCTGG
>JADFXK010000239.1:0-3285 GCA_015233625.1 Deltaproteobacteria bacterium
GCATCGTCATCGTCCAACATATGCCGGAGAATTTTACCAAGAGTTTTGCTCGACGACTCAATGACATCTGCCGGATTGAAGTTAAGGAAGCCGAAGATGGCGACCGCATTCTCCGGGGCCGGGCCTTAATTGCCCCAGGGAACCGGCATGCCCTGATCAGGCGGAGCGGGGCGCTTTATCAAGTCCAGATCAAAGATGGGCCGCTCGTTTGCCGGCATCGACCGTCGGTGGACGTCTTGTTTCGTTCCGCGGCCAGGTATGCCGGGCCCAATGCCGTGGGCGTTATCATGACCGGCATGGGTGATGATGGCGCCCAGGGGCTTCTGGAAATGAAGCAGGGCGGCGCCATCACCATAGCCCAGGACGAGGCTAGCTGCGTCGTGTTTGGAATGCCCCAAGAGGCTATTAAGCGCGGAGCTGTAGACAAGATTTTGCCTCTTGAGGTGATTGCCGGAGCGGTGATGCGGGAGTGCGCCACGTGAACGATTTGCCGTATAGTGGGGTGGTTTCGGTGTTCAATAGTCATAGGAAACAAAAATCGATTCATATTGGTGAACTCCATGCTAGCCGGGAACCCACGGTGATTTATACCTTGTTGGGTTCATGCGTGGCAGTCTGTATCTTCGACCTCGAAGCCCGTGTCGGTGGCATGAACCACATTCTCCTACCGGGAAAACCCATTTATAGAGGGTTCGACATCGCCACTAGTTACGGCATCAATGCTATGGAACTCTTGATCAACCGGATCATGGGCTTGGGTGGTGACAGGAGCCGCCTGTTGGCTAAGGTGTTTGGGGGCGCCCACCTTCTGCCGTCCATCTCCAAAGAAAACGGGGTAGGCGAGAAGAATATCTTGTGTGCCCTGGAATTTTTGGACAAGGAATCGATCAGGGTCATTAGCCAAGACCTGGGTGGTTACCAACCTCGTAAGATCTTTTTCCGGACGGATACCGGCGAGGTGCTCTTGAAGCGCGTCCCAACAACCATTCAACCCAAGTTAATCCAAGAAGAGCAAAAGCTGCTCAAACGAATCGAGCAGGAAATCAACCGGCCCGCCAGCGTGGTTTTGTTTAAATAGGGAGGGACAGCAATGAAGATATTGATTGTCGAGGATGAGTTTGTTGGCCGGAAACTGTTGCAAGCACTTCTTGCTTCTTACGGAACTTGCGATATCGCGGCCAACGGCCAAGAAGCCGTTCAAGCCTTCAAATTGGCCTGGCAAATGAAGGACCCCTACGACCTTATTCTAATGGATATCATGATGCCGGAAATGGATGGGCATGAAGCGCTGCGAGAGATTCGGGAGTTGGAAAAAGTAATAGGTGTCACCGGAGTCCAAGAAGTCAAGGTTATCATGGTCACGGCTCTCGATGATCCGAAAAATGTGGTTAAGGCATTTTATGAGGGGGGAGCCGCTTCGTATATTGCTAAACCGCTGGACCGCCATAAGCTGAACGCGGCCATCAAGACCTTGGGATTCTAAGACAGATGGCCGGGTCGTTACGAGCAGGGTCTTGGGTTAGTCTACATGATGACATCAGGCACTTTCCTTAAAGCAGGGGCACCGGTGGATGACTCCGGAGGACGGATTGAATCAGGAACGGGCCTTATTGGAAAAGATCAAAGGCCGGGAAGCGATCACCGGCATTATCGGGATGGGTTATGTCGGGTTGCCGCTGGCCATTGAATTCGCCAAGGCCGGCTTTCCGGTAATCAGCCTGGATATCGATGAGCACAAAGTAAACCGGATTAACGCCGGAAAGAGTTATATCGGTCATATTCCTAATCAGGCCATCAAGTTCCTGAGTGAGCATAATTGCCTGGCCACTTCCGATTTTTCCCGTCTCGGCGAGACAGATTGTGTCTTGATTTGCGTCCCCACGCCATTGACCCGAAACCATGAACCAGATGTTGGTTTCATCAGGTCTACTGCCGAGACGATTGCCCGGTATCTCCACCCTGGGCAACTGGTCGTCCTTGAAAGTACTACTTATCCCGGCACCACGCGAGAAGTCCTGAAGCCCATTTTGGAGCATAGTGGCCTGACCGCAGGACGGGATTTCTTCCTGGCCTATTCGCCGAAAAGAGAAGATCCTGGAAACACGGCGTTCCCCACCGAGAGTCTGACCAAGGTGGTCGGTGGCCTGACGCACCGGTGCCTTGAGCTGGCCTGTGCCCTGTATGAGTCGGTTGTGGCCGCCGTTATTCCCGTATCCAGTCCTGAAACCGCGGAAGCAACCAAGCTTTTGGAAAATATTTTTAGAAGTGTGAATATCGCCCTGGTCAATGAGATGAAGATGGTTTTCCATCGGATGGGCCTGGACATCTGGGAGGTCATCGCCGCAGCTAAGTCCAAGCCATTTGGGTTCATGCCCTTTTATCCCGGACCGGGTCTGGGGGGGCACTGCATCCCCATTGATCCTTTCTATCTCACCTGGCGCGCCCGCGAGTTTGATATCTCCACCCGATTCATCGAACTGGCTGGAGAGATTAACACAGCCATGCCCTCGTTTGTCCTGGCCAGAGCGGTGGAGGCTCTGAATGACGAGATGAAGAGCCTGAAAGGGAGCCGGATTCTTTTGTTGGGCGTGGCTTATAAAAAAGACGTGGACGATATGCGGGAGTCACCCGGTTTGAGATTGATGGAACTGCTGCAACAGCGAGGGGCTAAGATAGACTACCATGACCCGCACATTTCCATCCTACCGGCAACCCGTAAATATCGTTTTGAAAAGCAATCTGTTGACCTGACTTCTGAGAGTGTTCGGGCATACGACGCCGTCATCATCGTCACCGACCATTCAGCCGTGGATTACGATTTTATCGGCCGGGAGGCCGGACTGATCATCGACACCCGGAACGCCATGGCCGGCAGGACCGGCGTATCGGCCCGAGTAGTCAAGGCCTGAGCGGAACACTATCCGGATCGCCGGGCAGAGCAGTTCGGCGCATGTCAATCCTGAACACCACAACCACGGGGCGAGCGAGATGTCGGCCACAGCCAAAAAGAAAGCCACCTACGAAGATTTATATCATATCCCGGAAAACATGATTGGGGAAATCATCTATGGCGAACTGATCGCCTCAGCCCGGCCGGCCCCAAAGCATGCCATCTCGGCTTCCGTGCTGGGTATCAAAATCGGCGGACCTTTCCATCTGGGCGACAGCGGCGGACCCGGCGGATGGTGGATTTTGGACGAACCCGAATTGAGCCTGGGCGAGCACATTCTGGTCCCGGACATCGCCGGGTGGAGGCGGGAAAGGTTGCCTCATATGCCGGAAGAA
>JADFXK010000239.1:3394-6711 GCA_015233625.1 Deltaproteobacteria bacterium
CTGTGGCTGGTGGATCCTTTGGTTAGGACTCTGGAAGTATTTCAACTGGAGTCCGGCCGATGGGGGCTGGTGGAGGTCCAGGGTGAGTCAAGCAAGATCAGGGCCGTGCCGTTTCAAGAGATTGAAATCGATCTGGCCCAATTGTGGGCTTGACCCGCGACTTTGTTGGCTTTTGTGTCATATTTCAACGTCAGATGACCATTTCCCTAAACTAGAGGAGGTTCGATCATGTCAGAGACTATGACCAGAAGAGACTTGATGAAGGGCCTGGGCGTCGCGGCTTTGGTCGCGGGCGCGGGGGCCATGATTCTCCCAGCCGGCGCGGCCTCAGAAAAAGATGCGACCAAGCCTGCGTCCAGGGAATGCCAACTACCGGCGCTGCCATATCCATATGACGCCTTAGAGCCGGTTATCGACAAAGAAACCTTGACTATTCATCATGACAAACACCATGCCGCATACGTTAATAACTTCAACAATGCCATGAAAAAGCTGGCCGAGGCCCGCACCTCGGGTGACTACAGCCTGATTAAACACTGGTCTCGCGAGCTGGCCTTTAATGGTTCCGGCCATGTCCTTCACACTCTGTATTGGGAGAATATGGCCCCCGCCCCCAACGGCGGTGGGCAACCCAAGGGGGACCTGCTCAGGGCCATGGACATGAGTTTCGGCGGGTTCGATCAGTTCAAAGCTCAGTTTGTCGCGGCCACCAATGCCGTGGAAGGCAGCGGCTGGGGTATCTTAGCCCATGAACCATTTCGGGGACACCTGGTCATTTTGCAGGCCGAGAAACATCAGGACTTGACCATCTGGGGTGTCTATCCCATAATGGTGTGCGATGTTTGGGAACACGCCTATTACTTGAAATATCAAAACCGTCGGCCGGAATATGTGGAGAATTTTTTCAAAATCATCAATTGGCCGGCCGTAGAGAAGAAATACAAAGCGGTCAAGGATGTGGCGGCATATAAGTAACTTGATTTCATAACCATATTTTCGTTTGTTACGGCTCCGGGCCGGGCGCAGAAAGGAAACATGACATGGAAGACCTGAAAAAGGCCTATCGGACCATTATGGACGATCATTTTCCCGAAACCATGACCATCACCTTTGATGGCCAGACGTTGATCTACCACAAACAGACCTGGCGGATTAAGGACGACGATTCGGGAGAGGTGATTGAGAAGGGATTGCGCTACGGTGAAAACCCGGGGCAAGAGGCGGCGCTTTATCGTCTGGCTAACGGCAACCTGATCCTGAGCGATTGTGCCTTCATTAATCCGGGGAACGGGCTGGTCAGTGCCATCAGCGAAGAAGATATGCTTCAATTTGGCAAGCATCCCGGCAAGACAAATCTTACCGATGCTGATAATGCGATGAACATCCTAAAGTTTTTGATGGATAAACCGACCGTGGTCATCGTCAAGCACAATAATCCGTGCGGCGTGGCCACGGCTGATGATCTGGCCACGGCCTATGCTCGGGCAAATATGGCCGACCGGATTGCCGCGTTTGGTGGTTGCGCCGCCTTCAACCGCCCGGTAGACCAGGCCACCGCAGCTTTAATTCAGGACAATTATCTGGAGGTGGTGGTGGCTCCGGATTATGAAGAAGGGGCCTTATCACTTCTAAAAAGTCGCCCCAATTTGCGGATAATTAAGGTGGCCGCAATGGACCGGCTGACCGACTTTCGGGCCGTCCGTTACGTGGACTTCAAGAGCCTGATTGACGGCGGAATCATCGTCCAGCAATCTCCGTTAAGCCGGGTCCGCGGTAAGAATGATCTGACGTTGGCCTCGACCACCTATCAAGGGCAGGTCCACACGATTAAGCGATTACCCACCGAACAAGAATACGCCGACCTGCTTTTTGGCTGGTATGTGGAGCAGGGAGTGACCTCCAACTCGGTCATCTACGTCAAGAACGGCGTGACTGTGGGCGTCGGTACCGGCGAGCAAGATCGGGTGGGCGTAGCCGAACTGGCCGTCTATAAGGCCTATGTCAAGTATGCCGACGCGATCTGCTTTTCCCGGTATGCTCTGTCCTACAAGGACCTCGAGGCCGAGACATTATTGGGCAAGCGGCCGCCGGACCAGAAAGAAGAGATCGATGCCCAAACCAGACAGGATAAAGGGGGATTGATCGGCGCGGCCATGGTTTCCGATGCCTTTTTCCCCTTCCGCGACGGGGTGGATGTGGGCCTCCGGCAGGGTGTCACGGCCGTTATCCAGCCCGGCGGTTCGATGCGTGATTTTGAAGTGATCGACGCCTGCAATGAGGCTGAACCAGCAGTGACGATGGTTTATACCGGCCAACGAGCGTTTAAGCATTAGCCCTCCGGAACACGGAACACGCAACCCGGAACACGTAACCCGGAACTCGAAAGAAAACGCTGCCCCCCAGTATTTTTGGCTATCCTAAATTTATTTTTGTGATATAATAGGCCAATCAGAAGAAGAGGCGATTGAGCTTAACAACTGGTTTGGGCGATGAGATCAGTATTGACGCCGGTGGCCCGGCTGCAGATCCTCCCCGCACCAAAGACCTATCATGAGGCCATGTGAGCCTAAAAACTATGCCCGAACGGGAAGCCGAGAGAAAGTACGATCTCAGCAAAATTAGGGAACTTGTTACTAAGCCGCTGACAAAGGAAAAGGTTCCCCGGGCCGCCGCAAGCCGGGCGAGCAAGAGACCGCACCATGGGTCCTCCCCAGAAAAGATCGAACTGCTGAAAAAGTGGGCGATACTGCTAGTTTTTTCCCTGGGCGTGGCCCTGATTATTTCGCCCGAAGCCCTGGCCCCGCCTAAAGAATACGCGGTAGGGGATGTGGCCCTGGCCGACGTGAGAGCCACGGCCGGTTTTCTGGTCGAAGACAAGGAATCAACCGCTAAACATCTTGCCGCCGCCACCCGCTCTGTCTTGCCCGTCTATGACCTTGATGATGAGGTCGCTCAGAACATTAAAAAAAGGGTTCTCCAGGCCTTTGAATTGATGCGGGAGCAAGTCTCCTCTGAGTCACGAAAAAGCTCGCCCAAACTCGCTTCGCCGGCCGCGACCGACGCCAAGAATGCCCCATCCAAACCTGCACCGCCAGATTCTCTAGAGCAAAAACAGTCCGGCCATTTGTTGGAAAAAGATGACTTCGAGACAATTTTGGGCGTCGAAGTGGAGGATAACACCTACGAGTGGCTTATTGATATCAAATTTGCACCGGAAGTGGCCACTGAAATCAACAGATTAGCCTTCCAAACCTTAAGCCGGGGAATAATACCGAGCGAATCCTTTTTGATCCGGGATGTGAACAAGGGGATTATGC
>JADFXK010000023.1 GCA_015233625.1 Deltaproteobacteria bacterium
GGTGTCTATAGCGAGGAGGAAAGAGTTCGAGCCGAACCATTCCACGAGGTTGAGCTTGATTTGTCTCTGATTTGGGATTAACCTACATAGTGCCGTAAGGAGCCCTGCCATGTCTGAACCAGCCCGGAAGAAAGCCACCTATGACGACCTGTATGGTGTCCCGGACCACATGATCGGGGAAATCATCAATGGTGAGTTGGTCGCGACACCCCGGCCTCGGCTAAGACACCAAAGAGCCTCCCAAATCTTGTCTTATAGGATCGCTCGCCCTTTCGATCTAGACGGAGGCGGAGGGCCGGGCGGTTGGCTGTTCGTCGATGAGCCAGAGCTGTTGCTTGGAGAACATGTGCTGGTCCCTGACATTGCCGCGTGGATACAAGAAAGGGTGCCCGGTTTTCCGGATGAGAATTTGTACCGGGTGCCGCCGGACTGGATTTGCGAAGTCCTGTCCCTCAGCACGGCCCGAACCGACCGGGTTCGGAAGATGCCCATTTACGCCGAATTTGGAATTTCGCACCTCTGGCTGGTGGATCCAGTCATCAAGACCCTGGAAGTCTATAAGCTAGACTCGGGAAGATGGTCTTTGCTGAGCACCTTTGACGAAGACCAAAAAGTTCGAGCTGAACCATTCCATGAGGTTGAGCTTGATCTGGCTCATCTTTGGATTTGACCCCCTTGGTCAGACGGCAGTGCATTATTTTTTTGACAAAACCTATGCGGGGGACTTTGACCGGGGAACCCTGGTCGACCCCGGATGTCCCATTTAACCCTGGCCCGTCAGGCCATCTGGGGGCAGAAGAGGAAAGGACCCATGGAGATTGCTGTAACCCACAAAAACGCCGACTTTGATGCCATCGCTTCTCTTTTTGCCGCCGCGGTTCTCTATTCCGGGGTGGTTCCGGTGCTGCCCAAAAACGTCAACGTCAATGCCTCCGCGTTCCTGTCCATTCACAAGAATCTGCTTACTGTTCACCACGTTGACGAAATTGATTTGGCTGCCGTGACCAAGTTGATCGTGGTCGATGTTAATAACTGGGCTCGGATCGACGGCGCCGACCAACTCCAAAGGATCCCCGGGCTGGACATCCATATGTGGGACCATCACCCCGATAGTCCGGATATTCGGGCCAACCGGGTGATTTATGAGCCGACAGGTGCCGCGACTACCTTACTGGCCTTGAAAATGAGGGAGGTAGGGATTCAACTCTCACCTATTCATGCTACCCTATTCATGGCTGGAATATATGAGGATACTGGAAACCTGACCTTTCCATCCACTACCTCCAAAGATGCCACGGCGGTAGGATATCTGCTGGAGCAGAAAGCGGATTTAAGCGTTATCAGGCGATTCCTCCGGCCCACATATGGTCCCCGGCATAAAGACGTGTTATTCGAAATGCTCAAGAGTGCTAAACGATTAAGTCTCAATGGCTTCCATATCAGCTTGAACCGGATAAGTGTCGAGGGGCATACCCCGGGCCTGTCTATGGTGGTGGATATGTTCCGGGATATTATGAACGTGGACGCCGCATTCGGCATTTTTACCGAGACGAAAAGGGACCGAACTATGGTGATCGGTCGCAGTGCGGTGGATGGACTTAACATCGGCTCCATCATGCGCAGCATGGGCGGCGGCGGCCATCCTCGGGCTGGTTCGGCCATGTTGAAGTTCGTCAACCCCGTGGCCCTGGAGGAATGGATCATCGAACTGGTCAATGGGACGCAACAATCTTCCGTGCAGTTAAGTGATCTCATGTCCTTCCCCGTGTTCACCGTGGCGCCGGATACCCCCATCAGCCAGGTGGCGGCTTTGTTAATGGAAAAAGGCTGTACCGGTCTTCCCGTGGTAGAGGAAAACAAAGTTCTGGGGGTTGTTTCGCGCCGCGACCTGACCCGGGTGAATAGATTCTCCAAACCCACTACCCCGGTGAAAGCCTTTATGTCCTCCAAAGTAATTCAAATCAGCCCCCGCTCGGGAGTCAATGAAGCTGCCCGGCTGATGGTCAAACACGACATCGGACGACTGCCCATCATCGAAGATGGACGCCTTATCGGGATCATCACCCGGTCCGACGTAATGCGTTACCTCTATGACTTGATCCCGGACTAACGGGTTACGGGTTGCGTGTTTCGTGTTACGTGTTGCGGGTTACGTGTTGCGGGTTGTGGGTTGCGGGTTACGTGTTGATGGATGCGAATTATTATCTTAACCTGAGTTCGACCCTTCGGAACGGCGTAAAGACGTTGAGATTTCTCACTTCGTTCGACATGACAAAGGAGCTGCACGCAAAACATCTTGCGCCACTATATTTCGGATGTTGTCATTTCGACCGAAGCGACAAGTCTCGACATCGGATGGATAATTGACCAATAAAGCACAACACTCAACCCGCAACACGTAACCCGAGAATGGAACAACATGATTTATGGTATTGGCGTTGATCTGGTCAAAATCTCTAGAATTGATCAGTCCCTGGCCCGGTGGGGGGACAGATTTCTGCAGAAGGTTTTTACTCCCGCTGAAGCCGAGATTTGTGTCCGGCGACCACGGCCGGCTTCGTGTCTGGCCCTGCGATTTGCGGCCAAGGAAGCCTTTTCCAAGGCAGCGGGGCTGGGCATGCGAAACGGCATGTACTGGAAAGATATTGAGGTGGTCCATAACTCCCTGGGACGTCCTTCTTTGGTGTTATATCAGAAGGCCAGGGAGATCATCGAACAAAATGGCATAACCAATGTATTCGTAACCCTGACCGATGAGGCGGATATGGGAGTGGCTGTCGTTATCCTGGAGGTGTAAGATGTTGTTGGCTAGTGCCGCGCAGATGCAGCAATTGGATAAGATCACCATCGAAGAAGTGGGCATCCCGGGCGTGGTCTTGATGGAGAACGCCGGGAAAGGATGCACCGATCTGATTCTAAAATATTTTCCCGCTCAGGCTTCTTCGGGAACGGCCATCGTGGCCGGGAAGGGGAACAACGGTGGTGACGGATTTGTCATTGCCCGGTGGCTGCATCATCAAGGTTTTCCCGTCTGTATCTATCTTCTGGCTGATCCGGCGAGTCTTAAGGGAGACGCGGCCATCAATTTTGAGATTATCCGACGGCTCAATCTGCCCCTGGTCATTATCACCGATGAGACGGAATTGGACCGGCAAACGGTTTCCATCAAAGGGGCCGGACTGATCGTGGACGCCATTCTGGGCACTGGTTTGACCTCAGATGTTGGGGGACTGTTCGGTCGAGCGATTGACCTGATCAATGCCGGTCATGAGGCGGGAGTGACTGTGGTGGCGGTGGATATCCCTTCCGGTTTGAATGCCGATAATGGCCGGATCATGGGCCGCTGCGTCAATGCCGATCTGACCGTGACCTTTGGCCTGGCCAAGTTGGGTCAGATTGTTTTTCCGGGATTCAGCCATGTCGGCCGCCTGGAGGTAGTGGATATCTGCATTCCCTCCGCGGTGGTGGCGGCGCAGAAGCTGGATTGCCGTCTGATTACCACCAAAATCGCCGCCGGAATCATCAGACGAAAGGCTCTGGATAGCCATAAGGGCCGGTATGGCCATCTGCTGGTCCTGGCTGGGTCCCCAGGCAAAACCGGGGCTGCCGCGATGACTGCTCAGTCAGCTCTTCGGGCCGGGGCCGGATTGGTTACCCTGGGCATTCCGGTCGGCCTCAATCTGGCCATGGAAGCCAAGCTGACCGAAGTCATGACCGAAGCTTTGCCCCAGACGGATCAAGGAACCTTTGCCCGGGATGCGCTTCAGCCCATTCTGACTCTCCTGGGTAATAAGGGGGCCCTGGCCGTGGGACCGGGCATCTCCACCCATCCCGACACAGCCAGTTTGATTTTAGAGTTGTTACCAGAGGTGACCGTGCCCATGGTCATCGATGCCGATGGCCTCAACATCTTGAATGGTCACTTAGACGTCCTCAAAAGCCTCAAGGCCAAGGCAGTGCTGACGCCCCACCCGGGAGAAATGGCCCGGATGATGGGCCTGACGGCACATGATGTCCAATATAACCGGATTGAACTGGCCCGGCGCTGTGCCTCGGACTACGGCGTGGTCCTGGTCTTAAAAGGGGCCCGCACGGTGGTGGCGGATCCGGACGGTGGAATCTACATTAACTCTACGGGTGGCCCGGCCCTGTCCGCCGGAGGAACGGGAGATATCCTGACGGGTATTTTAGGGGGACTCCTGGCCCAGGGATATGCGCCGATTAAGGCAGCGGTGGCGGCTACCTGGCTTCATGGCCGGGCGGCGGACATGCTGGCTAAGGACCGGGGCGATACCGGGCTATTGGCCACCGAAATCTCCGACCAGGTGCCGTTGGTGTTCAAGGGCCTGGGCGAAAAGACGGCCTGATCTGGTGGGGTGACGTTGTCTGTGGCTAAACAAGAATTGATCCTGGAATTACCTGATCCCGAGGCCACCCTATCCCTGGGCCGCCGGTTAGGCGATCTGCTGGTGGCCGGGGATGTGGTCGCCTTAATCGGTGATTTGGGGGCCGGCAAGACCTTCCTCACCGGCGGTCTGGCCCGGGGCTTGGGAGTGTCGGAAGACTATTACGTGACCAGTCCGACCTTTACCATCATCAATGAGTATCCCGGACGGTTGACCCTGTATCATATCGACCTCTACCGCCTGGAGCACGGTCTGGGTGACATGGACGCCGAGGTGGAGGAGGCGGTCTACGGCCAGGGCGTCGCGGTTATCGAATGGGCGGAACGCTGGCTGGACCATCTACCCGAACACTGCATCGAAATCCATCTGAGCCAGACCGGCTCCCTTAGCCGGAGATGCCGGATTGTTGCTTTGGCGTCGCGATTGGCCGATCTGGGAATAGAAGATTTAGACACTTTAAATATTCCGCGACCCGGGTGACCTAATCGGGGCAGAGTCTGACCCTCATTGTTAGAGCTGATATCGGTTGGTCTGGTTACTTTTTGGCCGCGTCTCGCTCGTCAAAGACCTCTTTGGCCGCAAAAAGGCCATTTAACGCCGCCGGAAAACCTGCATAAACGGCCATTTGAATCATGATCTCAATTATTTCCGGCCGGGTGCAGCCAACATTGAGAGCACCATGGATGTGTACCCTTAATTGGGGACTGGCCGTGCCCAACGCGGTTAAGGCCGCGACCGTCGCGATTTCTCTCGACTTTAAATCCAACCCAGGTCGACTGTAAACATCACCGAACGGAAATTCAATGATCATGTCCGCGAAATCAGGAGCGATATCCCGCAACGCCTCAATAACCCTCTCGCCTTGCTTCCCGTCTATTTCAGCTAATTTTTCCCAACCCCTTTGATATCTTTCCGATTTCATAATTATCCTTTCGTAGTTGGACTGTCAACACCGGCAGAAGTTTATAATTGCGGGCCGCCACCGGTTATGAGCAGCGCGAAAACCCAGATCATACCTGGAACGCAGGTTTAATCAGTGGATAAAACAATATATTTTGCCTAATCCTTTGGCTCCGGATCATCATCATAGTGTTAATTTTCATCATAAAGTTCTGGATAAAGCTTTCTGGCGCAATCCGGGCAAATCCCGTGGCTGAAGTCAGCTTCAGAATGATCACGAATATAGCTTTCGATCTGACGCCAGTAACCCCTGTCATCACGTATTTTTTTGCAGGACGCGCAAATGGGTAAAAAACCGCTTAATAATTTCACCTTGGCCAGGGCCTCCTGAAGTTCCGAGGTAAACCGTTCTCGCTCCATCTCGGCTCGTTTTCGTGCGGTGACATCCCGGATGACAATCTGCACTGATTTCTGGCCTAGATACTCCACCGACATGCCGGTCACTTCAACGTCTATAACCTGACCATCAAGACGAATAAGCTTTTGCTCCATAAGAGGAGCCACAGCACCTACATGAATTTTTCCCTTTATTCTGGCCTGGACGATTTCACGGTAATCTGGATGGATTATATCCATAATTGATATGCCGATTAGTTCCTCAGGATTTGCAGCTCCCAACAATTTTGCACCGGCCGGATTTACATAGGTATACTTTCCTTCGGTGTGGACAGCGATGGCTTCCGGAGAAAGTTCCACTAACCGCCGATATCGCTCCTCACTTTCGCGAAGGGCCTCCTCCATCCGCTTAAGTTCATTAACATCTTTCTCTAACAAAGCATTTAGTCTTTTTAATTCAGTCGTGCGTTCTTCAACGCGTCTTTCCAATTCATCGTGGGCATTTTGCAGTTCGTTGTATGCACTTTGGCGCTCCGAATAGAAAACCTGCGACCGATCCGCCATTTCGTTGAAGGCCGAGGCAAGCTGCCCTATTTCGTCTCGGCCCTTGACCTCGAATTTGTAATCCAACTTGCCTTGGGTCATGAGTTGAGCTCCATGACGTAACATCCCAATAGATTTGGATATTTTGTTAGAAAAGTGAAGGGAAATGGCGCTGTTCAAAAGAATCGCGACGAGAATGAGGAAGATGGTGAGGAAACCGGCCTGCCTTTGGGCGGCAAGGATCCTTGTCTCATTTAGCTCAAGCAGGTTGTTGGCATCGGTATGCATTTGAGTCAATTTTACCGCAAGTTGCGATATGAGGATTTCTCCCACCGGCACTCGATCAGAGGGTCCTTTCGTGGCTTTTTCAATAGTTAGGAGCCTATCGAAGATGGGTTGAATTTCTTTGTGATTTTGTGCCAGCGAAGCCATGAAGCTGGTCTCATCCGGGCTGGCCAAAGGTATCTTTTCCAAAATTTTTTCCAGGGATTTATTTACGGCCAGACATTGCCGGGGTACGTTCGCAGAAGGGCTGTTCAAATACCGAGAGGCAAGCATATTCAGCTCGAAAACTTTGCTGACCAGGCTGTGATATAAAGTCGCCTTCGATAAGGACCGGTTGATATCCCGATTGGCGATAAGAATAATTGAAGCGATTATCAGTCCAATTATAATAGACGATAAGGTACCCAATTGCAGCTTGTCTCTGACTCTCATGATCATCACCCGTCTCACCGAAAGATTTCTATCCGTTTAGGATTGACGCGGCCCAGTGCCTCCGTATATACCATATTGAAATAGCTGGGAATCTTCTTTCCGGAGTAATATGTCTTCACCATTATTTTGGCTTCATCCTCCATGGCGACTATAAGCGACTGATTAAGCGAGACATGGAAGTTCATTCTGGGCCATAAGTAGTCTCCGTAGGCGGGATCACGATTCCACGATTTTATATAGAGAGATTTGGCCTCACTGTTATGCGTCTTGACGAACTCCTCTGCCTCGATAAGTCCTTTCAGAAAACGCTCAACGGCTTGAGCTTTGGATATTAAAGTATCCTGCTTTCCGATGGCCAGCCAAAAGAAATTATGTCCACTTTGGGCCGGCCAACTCACCGCGTTCTTACCAAGGCGATCCCTGGCCTGGTAGGCATAAACATCCCAGGTGAGAACGGCATCGATTTCTCCGTTGGCCAGAGCATCTACAAGTTTTGGCGGAGAGAGGTCGACAATGGTCACATCAGTCTGAGACAGATGGTTGAGGATCAAAAAGGTGGTAAGAAAAAACTCCATAGAGGTTTTGCGGCTAATTCCAATTTTCTTCCCCTTCAGGTCGGAGATCTGCTCTATGCCCCGATCTTTCCTGGCTATCAGTTCGTGGATATCCGCGGTGGCGACCGTTGACAGGATTCCTATTTCGGCCTGATCAAATCCTTTCTCGAAGCTTCTGATGACAAGAGCGGATTCGGCCATGGTCGCAACATCGACCTCGCCTTGCAGAAGATAAGTATAGGCAAGTGAACCGGATTGGTATTGTTTAGGGTTGACCGTTAAACCATTTTTGGTGAAAAAGCCCTGGCTGTCGGCTATCGTGATGAATACCGAATAATCCGATAAGGTTATGCCTACGTTGAGTTTCTCTAATACAGGTTGATCTTGAGCGTGACGTTCACGGAAAAGCCACATCGTTACCAGGACTGCAGAGATCAAAAATATAATTATGATACTGATAAGATATAGAAATTTGTTTCTCATGTTTCCTCCGTCCGCAGACTGGGAACTGCTTTGTGTGCCGTCGCCTTCTTCCCTTGCAACGCCTTATTGGGGATGTTGGGAAATGAGATGTGTTCCAACCCCTGCCATCATGCCCGTGGCACTCATATCATATGATGTGACATATTAGCGGCCTGGCGACGGCTAATGATACCTGCCGTCAGGCAGTCTGATAGTGTTGTTTGGCCAGTTCGGTCACTCGAACCACGAATTCGGTCTTGCCTTTGGTATAGGCTACACGGTCATTCGGATATGCTGCAACCAACCGGAGTTTCAGTTGGTTGTAGATCGCGGCGACATCGGGGAAAGCAATTAAATAGTCTCGGAAAAGTAAGCGGTCCCAGTGATCAAAGCCGGCGTCGACCATATGGATGTGGTGAGTCCTTCGACCGGCCCCATCACGCTTGATGAACCAGCAATAATAGGGTGGCGAGTCAAACATAGCGGGACGCCAGAAATAGTCATATCCTTGTGACTCAAGAATGGGCACAATCAGACGTTTCGTGTGGTCAAGCGAGGTCACGCCGACCAGGATATCTATGATGGGTTTGGCGGATAAGTTGGGAACCGCGGTGCTGCCGAAATGTTCAATCCGATAGATCAGGCCATGGGGGAGGTCGGCCAACAGGTGATTCTTCTCCAACTCAAAAAGCTGGGGCCACTCATGATGGTAGGGCTCAATGGTGATGTCTTCTTGCACCACTCGTTGAATGCGTTGTTCCAAGGTGTCCATAGCAAGGCAAAAAGCGCGAGGGATGGATGCCCAGGCCAGGGCCGCCTAGGGGTAACAGATTCTCAGGGGCACGTGGGCGGTCCACAAATCCAAACCAGGCTGGCCGGCCTCACGATTTGTCCAGGAACAGCCAGACACTGCCGCCCCGGTATCCGGTCAACGTCTCGGCCGCCCGTTGCAACACTTTGTCATTTCTGGTCTGGCGGTATTCCTTGACCAACCTGACCACTTCATGGTCTTCCAGCTCTGAGGGAATGTCCAGCTCCCTTCCATACCGGTGTTCCAGTACAACATCTTTCAATTGATACCATTGAGATCGGGTGAGCTGCAATCGGGCCAAAACCGCATCTTTCAATTGATACCATTGAGATCGGGTGAGCTGCAATCGGGCCAAAACCGCCTCAAAATCATAGGAGCCGGACTTGTTTGGCGCGGCAGTAGGTTTTGGATGTTGTTTTTCAGGAGGCATCGGTCTTTCCTTCTTGACTACGGCGTCGGACTGGGGTCGCCCAGTTTGGGCCGCTGCCGACCGGTCAGAGGCTGGCGTCGAGTCCTGGGGTTCATCTTTTTTTCGGCCGAGTTCTTTGTATAATTTGGAGAACAGAGTGTTGCCGGTCTTCTCTTCCTGATAAAACTCCCAGAAACATAAAATAAAGATGATGAGGCCGATGATGATATTATAATTCTTAAGGGTAAACAAACCCTTAGAAGCAGTTCCATGTCCTGGCAGGAGCCACCAGATAAACATTAAGGCGCCGGTGGCTGCTAACGACTTGACTAAGGCAAAGAAGATATTCATGCAGTTTGATTATCGCACCGGAAGGGTCAGCCGGGACTGGATTTGGGCCATGGCCTGACGGGCGCAGTCGGAGCATCTCAGGCGGCGATCCAGTGGCTGGACAGTATTTTTCAATTTTTTGTTGATAAACTCTTGACGTTTAGCGGTGCAGACGGCTGCTCCACAGTCCTCACAATAGACCATTTCCAGACGATTTAACTCTGTGCCGCACAAGGACATGACCCTCTCTCCGTCCCGATCTTCCATCTTAATGACCCCATTAGGGCAGGCGACAGTGCAGGAACCGCACCCGATACACTTTTCCGCCACTCTCAAGAAATTTGTCGGGCCGGGTTGCAAGGCGTTCATGTAGCCGAAGTGTAGGCAGTTGAGGCCCATTTTCTTTCTGCAGACGGCCACGCAATTGCCGCATCGGCGGCAGAGGTCGCATCTGAGACAGCGTTTGGCTTCCTGCCGGGAAGTGGTTTCCGAGTAACCGAGTTCCACCTGTTCAAAAGAAGTTTTTCTTTTTCTTTCACCCAATAGCGGCATCAGAGGCCGTTTCAACTTCATCTTTTCCTCTGCCGAAACGGTCAGACACTCTACCCTGGCTCGTCTGGTGGGTATGGCGGGCGACTGGCGCTGAGGACGTCCGGATAGGTAACGATGGATTGAGTCAGCGGCTCTTTTGCCGCCACCGATGGCCTGGACTACCGTAGCCGGTCCGGTAACCGCGTCACCTGCGGCGAAAAAACCTTCCACACTGGTCATCATACTGACAGGGTTAACACTGATGGTATCTTGTGACGACCATCCCAGACCGGTCAGTTCGATAAGACTCGACCGATCAGGCCGCTGCCCGATGGCTGAAAGGACGGTGTCCACGCCCAGGGCAAATTCACTCCCCTCCACGGGTACCGACTGCCGCTGCCCGCTGGCATCAGGTGGCCCTAATTCAGTTTTTACGCAGGTTAGTGAAGTGACCCGGCCATCCCGTCCATTTACTGTCACCGGCATAGTCGAGTAACGCAGATGAACGCCTTCCTCATTGGCCTGGATAATTTCTTCTTCCTGCGCCGGCATCTCGCTTCGGGATTGACGGTAGATGACGCTGACTTCGGCGCATCCCAGTCTGAGGCAAGTCCTGGCCGCATCAAGTTCGGCATCACCGCCGCCAATGACGGCCACCCGCTTGCCCGGTGGACGGGTGTCACCCAGAGAGACGCGACGAAGGAATTCAATGGCATCGATACATTGGGGGAAATTTTTTTCTCCCGGGATGCCCAGGTCCAGGGCCACGTGAGCGCCGATGGCGATAAAGAAGGCTTGAAAACCTTCCTCTTTGAGTTGTTCAATGGTCACATTCGTTCCTATCCGGGTGTTTAATCGAAACTCCACACCCAGAGAGGCGATCATGGCTACCTCTTGATCAATAACGTTCTTCGGCAACCGAAAGCGGGGAATGCCGACCATCATCATCCCCCCGGCCATAGGCAGAGCTTCAATAATTGTGACCCGGTATCCCTTTAAGGACAGGTAGTAAGCCGCGGTCAAGCCAGCCGGGCCGGAGCCGATGATACAGACTTTCTTGTGTTTATCCGGTTCCTTGGGAGGAAGTGTCACCCCCCCTTCGGACAAAGCCTGCGCGGCCATGAATCCCTTGAGAGCCTTGATGGATACCGGGGCATCGACCCGCCCCCGGACGCAGGCACGTTCGCAAGGACTGGTGCATACCAAACCACAAACCCAGGGGAAGGGGTTATCTTTGCGGATGAGTTCCAGGGCCTCGGCGTATCGTCCATGTCCTACCAGGCTCACGTAACTGGGGACGTCAATACCGGCCGGACAGGCCATCTGGCACGGACCTGGAGCCAGAACACTGCAATCACCGCTGGGACAAATCCGGTCTTGAATGTGACTCAGGAAGACTTCACGTTGCTGCAAGAGGGTTGAAAAAAGAGATCGAAGAGTCCGAAGACATTCTGGATCAATGCTTTGGGAAACAATTTGCCCGACCAATGAGACTAACTGATCAAGATGGTTCTCATCGGCCCGGCCCTGGGAGATGTCTTGGACTAGCTTCAGGGCCTTTTCCGTCATATAGCGGCAAGTTGGCTCGGTGATTTGACCGGCCAGGGCCGCTTTCAGATCTTCAACGGCACTCTTGACCTGGCAGACATTTTGGGGCATGACTGGTCCTTATCTGAATTCTGGTTGCTCGTTTCTGGTTGCTCGTTGCGTGTTGCCGGTTTCGGAAATTGGATTTTGAGCAACTATATAATTAGCTAATAAAACAAACATTATTTTATTGTCTTCCTTTGTCTTTAATACAGTTAGCTCAAAACCAATCGGAGTCATCCAACGTCTAATTTGGAAACGAAACGATGCCATGATTTAGTAAATAATCAGCCACGAGTAACCAGCCACCAGCTAACTTCGTAATACCTGGAGATAGATTTGGCGTGGCCGAGGACCGTCGAATTCGGCAAAAAATACTCCTTGCCAGGTTCCCAACACCAGGCGACCCGCCGCGACCGGGATCATTTCTGATGATCCGACCAGAACAGCCTTGACATGAGCCGGGGAATTGCCTTCCAGATGGCGATAATGCCCTTTCCAGGGGACCATATCGTTCAAGACCATAAGGATATCCTGAGCTACGGAAGGGTCGGCAGCTTCGTTGATGGTTACCGCGGCGGTGGTGTGGGGGACATAGAGCATCACGGCGCCATCAGACAGGCCCAACCGATCTACTTCCTCCTGGACTAATCTCGTAATATTAATTAGCTCCGTCCGAGCAGTGGTTTGAATGGCTAATGTGTTCAAGCAGTTACTCCCTGATTGAGTATGGCAGGATCAACCCTGATTCGGTTCGATTATCTGGATCATCCTCTTCGTCAGGGTCCTCTGACGGGCCAAACGGCAGAATTATCCCTGACTCAGTTCGTTTCTCGGTAATTTCATCTTCTTCATCTTCATCGCCATCCAATAAATCAAGATCTGAGCCTCGGTCTTCTTGCCGCATCTCCAAATTAAGGTTCAAGGAAACGGTCACCAGATTTCTACGAGTGGCCAGGGCCAAAGGTGAATCCTGGTCGCGATCATCCAATCCCATGGCCAGGGCTAAATAACGCGCCGCCTCTTTTCGCCGACCCAGACGGAACAGATAATAGGCTAGTGTTTCGAAGTAGGCCCGCAGGATGGAAATCAGGTCGGGATTGAAAATATCCGTGGTAGCTTCAGATATCAGGTCTGCGTACCTTTCTTCTTCTATTTCCGGCGAAAGATGGAGAGGGGACCGATCTAATTCCTCAACCTTGTCCGCCAGCGGAGCGGTTTTCAATCCCGCCGCCACCAGGAAGAATTCGGGCGTCTCGATTAACTCATAAAGCTTATCGACTAATGAAGGCGCGTCTGATGCCGGAATGTCTAGATGCTTGTAAATAGGTGGTCGCTCCAATGGGGCCGCGACTTTCCGTAACCAAGCGGTCAAGGCCCGATATTTGGTCCGTTCTTCCTTATCTAGTTGCTCAACCAAAGGGGCGGCGTCTTCTAAAATATACCGCGCCGCGTCTAACTCCAATTCGGCTGAATTGGTCTCCGGGCTATGAATCCGGAATTGTTCCGACAAAAAGACTTGAATTTTTTTCTTAGTTGTGAAAACGGATTCCAGCGAGAGGAACTCAAAAAACCGGTTAATCATCACATGATGCAGTTCAGGCGCGGTAAGTGATGGCTCTCTGATAATAACCAGTTGAAAGACCCCGTGCTCGGGAATACTACCGATATAGCCGTAGATCCGTTCGGGATTGGGCGGAGAAAGTATCTTTCTGGGTTCGTCTCGGAACATGGCTTCATCGAACTCCAGCCCCCGCTGGCGCAAGAAATGGATAGTCCGGCGAATTTCTTTTTGGATGAAAAGGTCGGGCAAACGGGATTTAAGTTCAGCCAGTAAGGGCGGCACCCCCGGATGGGGTAGACCGGCCAGGCCGCGAATGGTCGCCCCGGCGAGTTGTGGGGATAAGGCGGCCCGGCTGACCACCATCGCGGCGAGTGATTCAGGCGAATCCCCCCGGTCTAATCCGGCTTTCACTTCGGCCAGGTCTTGATCAAACTCAACTTGTTCCCCGGCGGGTAGTATCCGGCGATCAGTGTGCTCGGTGATCCTTTTGTCTTTTTTCGTTTTTTTCTTTGAAGACACCGGAAACCCTTTCTTCAAGATTGAATTCCAGCTTGTCGCGGTCGGTCGCGTTTTCTAAGAGGCCTGACGCGTTTGGAGGCCGTTGTGTCGGGCCATGGGTGTACAGAAGTTGAGATACCCTAATCTTTTTGGGTTAGACAGTGCACTTGCTCAGATAATCGGTGATGGCCTGGTCGTAATGGGCGGTTAGGGCATAGACTTTCTTAGCCAGAGCAAACCTGGTGGTTAAGAGCGTGGCGCCATCATTGGCCGACATTTCGGCTAAAACTAATTCATAGTCAGCCGGGTCCACCACTACGGTGACATCCTGGTAGTTCTTAGCTGAGGCCCGCAGCATGGTCGGGCCACCGATATCGATGTTTTCAATGGCGTCGGCCAGGGTACAACCGTCTTTAGCTACGGTTTTTTCGAATTGATAGAGATTCACCACCACTAGATCAATAGGTTTGATGTCGTGTCGGGCCATCTGGGCCAGGTCATCGGCATGGTCCCGGCGGGCCAAAATGCCCCCATGAACCTTGGGGTGCAGAGTCTTCACTCGACCGTCCATCATTTCGGGAAAGCCGGTGTAAGCCGAAATCTCAGTGACTGGGACGTGGTTATTGAGGAGCAACTTAGCCGTTCCTCCAGTAGATAGGATATCGACGCCAAACCGGCTTAATCCCTTGGCGAAATCCACCAAACCGGCTTTATCGGTCACGCTCATTATAGCTCGTTCAATTTTTTTCATATATCAACTCCACGACGGGTAATTAGCTTAATGATATGTTGCCATAACGGGAACTGTTTACTCATCAAAAAATATTACCTCACATTCTGAAACCAAGCCTGAAACATCAGGTAAAGCAATGCCAAACGTGGTTTTGTTTGTCTGGCCTTCGGGACATTTCTCTTTCTTGATGACATCTTTTAACAAAGCATGTATTATACACCCCATTTGGGCCATTGCAATAAAAAAGGTGAGCCGCGGCTCAAGCTTTTTGGGCCTTTCTTAAGCCAGGCACAAGTCCGCCGACCTCCACTTAGGACCCAAGAGGGCAGCATCCCAGGGAGGTCAACACACCGCTCCACCACCATCAGTCCCGTTAACCGAGAAATTCGCGTTCGTCATCGGTTTGGTCTACCAATATAATCGTCGGCGAGAGAAAATGAATAAACTAACTGTCAGCCTGTTGCTTTTGGATTCCGACCGAAATTATTCCGGCGTAGTAGAGAGAATGATTCAGGACCAAACTCGAGGCAGTCAATCCGATGTGCTTTTGAAGATGTTTTGGGCCGGTAATCTCTCTTTAGGCCTGGATATCTTGAAGGTGTCTAATATTGACGTTCTTCTCATAGACCCTAATCTACTTGACCTTGACGGTGGCGACATCTTGGCCAAGATAATGGCCAGGGTAACCGGCCCGGCTGTTATTGTGTTGGGGAGAGAAGATGATGACCTGACCGCCACTCAAGCCTTAAGAAGCGGCGCCCAAGATTATCTGGTCAAATCTCGGCTGAATGGCGCCCAGTTGCTCCAGGCCATCAAATACGCCCTGGCTCGGCAGGGTGATCGCAATTTCCTCCGGGAAGAGAATCGTCGTCTCAGAACTGCTCAGGCTCGCCTCGCGGTTATCATTGTTAATAATAGCGATGGGATCATTATTGTAGACAGTCACGGAGTGATCAGGTTGGTCAACCACGCCGCCGTGGCCCTGTTGGGCTGGCAGGAAACAGATATCATTGGCACAGCGTTCGGTTATCCGGTGGCGGCCGGAGCCATCGCGGAACTTGATGTTGTTCAGGTCAACGGTCGGCACCTGGTAGTGGAAATGCGGACTACGGAAACTGAATGGGAGGACGAAAAAGCTTTCCTGGTGTCGCTGCGGGACATGACCGAGCGGAAAGCTATGGAGCAGGACCTGGCCCGGGAACTGGACATTAATGCCTCCATCGCCGAGCTATTCAAGGCCATCCTGACTGCCGCGTCAATTGAGGAAATCTCTTACCTGATCTTGGAACAGGCCAAGGAGATGACTGACAGCAGATTCGGCTTTGTCGGATACATCGATCCAGAGACGGGCTATTTGGTCTCCCCTACCATGACCAGAGATATCTGGGATTCCTGCCAGGTTCCAGAAAAGACGGTTGTTTTTAAAGAATTTAACGGCTTATGGGGCTGGGTCCTGACCAACCGCACCCCTATTTTGACCAACCAGCCGGCCCAGGACCCCAGATCGGGCGGGGTCCCTCAGGGCCACATTTCGATCGAGCGATTCATCTCTGCCCCGGCGATGATCGGGAAGACCCTGGCCGGGCAGATTGCCCTGGCCAATTCGACGCGGGATTACCACGGAGACGATCTGGAGTTATTGTCGCGGCTGGCTGCCTGCTATGCCCTGGCCATTCAGCGCAAGCGGGTGGAAGATGATCTGAAGAAATCCAAGGAACTGAGTGAGACCATCCTCAACAGCATGCGTGACGCGGTGTGCCTGATAGATGCCGCAACCTATAAGATCATTGAGATAAATCAGACCTTTTTAGACGATCTGGGGTTGACCAGAGAAGATGTCATCGGTCGTCCTTGCTACCAAATCCTCCATGAACGATCCCAACCATGCTCGACCGACGATCATCAATGTCCGATCCACCATATCATATCCGACGGGCGGCCACACGTCCTGGAAGACATCCATTATGATCGGAACGGCCGGGGTATATTTGTGGATATCTCCGTCTCGCCGATTAAGGACGAAAACGGCCAGGTGACTCAGGTCGTCCATGTGGCCAGAGACGTCACCGAACGCAAAAAAGCTGAGCTGGAATTGCAGAAAGCCAAGGAGGCGGCTGAGTTAGCTAATCGGGCCAAGAGTGTCTTTTTGGCCAACATGAGCCATGAAATTCGTACGCCGATGAACGGTATCATCGGAATGGCCGATTTGTTGCTCAATACTCAGCCCAGTCCGGAGCAGTTGGAATACATCAATATGTTTAAATCGTCGGCTGAATCGTTGCTCTCTTTGTTGAACGACATCCTTGATTTTTCCAAAATCGAGGCCGGAAAACTAGAGATTGTCAAGACCTCTTTCGACTTGCGGGAAAGCCTGGGCGAGTCCATCAACACCATGGCCTTTAAAGCCGAGGACAAAGGGTTGGAGCTATCCTACTTAGTCTACTCCGAGGTTCCGGATAAATTGATCGGCGATCCTGACCGGCTCCGGCAGATCGTCCTTAACCTCATGGGAAATGCCATTAAATTCACCGAAACAGGTGAAATCCACCTGGTGGTAGAGAGGGCCTCGCAAACCGAGTCCGAGGTCGTGCTCCATTTCATTGTTTCCGATACCGGCATTGGCATTTCTTCAGAGAAAAAAGACCATATTTTCTCTCCCTTCGCCCAAGAAGATGATTCCGTCTCGCGTAAGTATGGAGGGACCGGCCTGGGATTAACCATTTCGGCTCAATTAGTCGCGATGATGGGGGGAGATATCTGGGTTGAGTCGGAAGCGGGTCAAGGCAGCCGGTTTCATTTCACGATCAGATTCGGACTGCAGGAAGATACCGCCACGCCAGGACTTTCCCCTCGATCCCAAGGGGTGGAGAACCTTCCGGTTTTGATTGTGGACGATAATGCCACCACCCGGCATACCTTGGAGGAAATTCTGACAGGGTGGAGAATGAAACCAGTCCTGACCTCGGGAGGTCCCGAGGCACTAAACCTTTTGGCTCAAGCCGGAGTAACTGGAAATAGTTTTCCACTGGCGATTATAGATGGTCACATGCCAGGAATGGATGGATTTACCCTGGTGGAGAAGGCTCGGGAGCAAGGCCAGGTAACCTCGGGGATCATCATGCTGTTGACTCAAGCCGGGTATCTAGACGAAACCGAACGTTGCCGGCAACTGGGGGTAGCCGCCCATATTCGGAAACCGGTCAGACCTTCAGCCCTCTACGACGCTTTGTTGGCCGCCTTAGGTCGGCCGAATCCGATTGTGGAACCTGCCTCCATAGAGTCACGACTATCCTCTAACACAAAAGAACCATTACGTATTTTGCTCGTGGAAGATAATCCGGTTAATCAGAAGTTGGGCCTGGTCATGCTGAAGAAACGGAACCATTCCGTAGTGGTGGCCGAAAATGGTCGGAAAGCCTTGACCGCGTTGAAGCAGGGACAGTTTGACCTGATCCTGATGGATATCCAAATGCCCGAAATGGACGGACTGGAGGCCACGGCGATTATTAGAGAAGGCGAAAAGAAGACCGGGAGCCACATCCCCATCGTGGCGATGACAGCTCACGCCATGAAGGGCGATAAAGAAAAATGTCTGGACGCAGGAATGGATGGCTACATCTCTAAGCCGGTTAATTCGGAGGAGTTATTTAACACCATTGAAAGATTGATCCATCGGTCGGGCACCCCATTCCAAATCACTCCGGACCAGACCGACGAACGAGCCGTGTTTGATCCCAAATCCTTCACTGCCCGCGTCTTCGGCGATCCGGAGCTGATCACCGAACTGGTGGCCATGTTTTTGGATAGCTTTCCCAGGAGCATGGCCAGTATCCGTGAGGCCATCAGACGGGCAGACGGCCCGGAACTGGAACACAGCGCCCATTTCTTCAAAGGAACGGTGGGAAATTTTTCGGCTATGCCAGCCTTTGACCTGGCTCTCAAGCTGGAGAAAATGGGCCAGCGGCGCGATTTCACTGAGGCTGAAGAAACGTTTGCCCAGTTGGAAAAGCAGATCGCGCAACTTAAACCGGCGTTGATTAAATTGTCTCGGGAGTTTGCTGGAAAAAAGGGCTGACATTAGCTGCTGCTGGTTTCTGGTTACTTGATGTTGGATAGGGGTCATTGACGTTGTGTCGCTGGCTACTGGAGATGGTTCGGGTTTATGATTAATGGTCAATGTTGGGATGCCTCTGTTTGAAGAAGATATTGTCTATTCTTGAGTTCGTTGCTTCCAGTCGGGGCGGAGGGGCGGTCCACGTTCTGGAGTTAGTCCGTCGATTGGATCTATCTCGGGTTAAGTTGACTGTGGCCACGAGTTCCGATGAGTTCGGGGTGACGGAAGATCAGATCACCGCAACCGGGGCGGAATTTTATCCGTTGGACCTGACCAAAGGGTCACCTCTGGGGCAACTGGTGCGCCTGGCCGCGCTGATGCGGAGCCGGAGATTTGATCTGGTTCACTTCCATGGGGCGCGGGCCGCGTTTTGGGGCCGTCTGGCCTGTACCCTGGTCAAGCCCAGGCCGGCGGTAGTCTACTCTATCCATGGTTTCTCCTATCCTTTCTACCCCGCCTACAAACAAACAGTCGGTTATTTGTTCGAACGGTTGGTTAGACCAATCACCGACCTGGTTGTATGCGTCTCGGATAATGAGAAGAAGGAAGTTCTCAGATCCAGGTTGTTTCCTCCAAGCCGGGTCGTGGTCATTAAGAACGGGATATCATCAGACAGATTCCACACTCCCGCGGCCGGCCTGGAAAGGAATCCCGGATGCCGGGCCGGCCTGGGGCTGAATGATGATCAGAGATTGCTGGTTATGGGGTGTCGGCTGGATCGTCCCAGAGATTTCGACATCTGCGTCAAGGCTATGGCCCGTGTAACATCCAGCTTTCCCGACGCTCGCCTGGTGATTGCCGGTGAAGGTCCGGAGCGTCTCCGAATCCAGAACTTAATCAAGTTGCACCGGCTGGAACATGCGGTTAGTCTGGTTGGATTTCGTCGAGATATGCCGGAGCTGCTGGCCGCGGCGGATGTCTTCATGTTAACCTCATGGGGTTGGGAAGGCTTACCACTGGCGGTGATGGAGGCGATGGCCGCAGGGTTGCCTGTAGTGGCGACGGATACCGGTGGTCTCCCAGAACTGGTCGCGGAGGGCGAAACAGGGTTTCTTGTTCCCCTGGGAGATGATTCCAGGCTAGCCGAGAAGTTATGTTTATTGCTGTCTAATGCTGATTTGCGTCAGAGACTGGGTCAGGCCGGCCGAGAGCGCGTCATAACTATGTTTTCCGCACATCGGATGGCCCAGGAAATGTCCGACCAATATTTTAAGCTTAGGCCAGGCTGCGCCTCGTCCCGGAACGCCAGCATGTTTGCAGACAAGGTCAAGGTTCGCCGGAGCGACTGCCGCGGGGGAGACGATCTCCCGAAAGGCGATCCCTCCGAAAATTTTTCCTGGGAAGAAGCGGCCTGCCCCATCTGTGGGCGCCCATCAGATTCGCTCTGGCGGATGGTCAAGGGTTTTTCGATCATGAGATGTCGGGATTGTCACCTGGCCTTTGTCAGTCCCAGACCGTCCGAAGCAGTCTTAACCAGGTTTTATTCGGGAGGGTATTTTGCCAGTGACTCGGACATCAACGTGGGCTACCAGAATTATGGGGCGATGGAACCCGAGCTGGTCAAGACCTTTCAGCGGCGATTAACGGAAATTCAAGGATTCATTAGGGGCGGACGACTGTTGGACGTGGGTTGCGGCTATGGCTACTTCTTGCAGGCTGCCCAGCCGCTTTTTTCTGAATGCTGGGGACTGGATGTGGCGCCGGAGGCTTGCGAGCAAGTCAGACGTCGGGGATTTCCGGCTTTTTGCGGGAAGTTGGACGAGGCCCCCTTTGAAAGCGAACAGTTTGATCTGGTGGCCATGTCGGACTTGTTCGAGCACATTTATCGCCCCCAGGATTTCCTTGACCAGGTTAAACGGGTTCTTCAGCCCGATGGACTCTTGTACCTGACCACACCGAATATGGCCAGCCTCCTGGCCAAGATTTCCGGTCGGCGGTGGGTTTCGTTTAAGCTTCCGGAACACATCGTCTACTACACCCCGGCGAGCATATCTAAGATATTGGCCCTGGCTGGATTTGAAGTGCTGTCCATTACTCGGGCTGGGCAATACTGTCGACTGGATTTCATCCTAAAACGGATCGCCCAACTGGGCGGCCTGGAAGGGGTGGCATCCGGACTGATCGAGAGGTTGCAAAAATACCGGGGTGTGATGATCTATGCCGATTCCGGCTCAATGAACGTCCTGGCCCGCCGGAAGTAGTCTTCTATTTTGTGTCGGGTTGAGTGGAGAATACGAACAGGTAGGCGGCTTTGGGTGGCCCAAACCATCCCCTTTTCGGTTAGAACAGTTTCACAATGGCGATTGCGGCTCCCACAAGGGTAACGCAAATCCCAACGTTCCACTTAATCAGGCTGACTTGCATCTGGGCTAAATCGGTTTTGGTGGCGCATGATGTCAATTCTTTTCTTAAGCCCTCAATATCCTGCCTGACATCGGCTAGATCTCGTTTGGTGGCCACCTCAGAGAGCTGCTGCCTCAGTGCGTCCCTTAATATTTCAGACAACTCCCGGCTTGCGGTGTCGGGCAATCCACTCCTGGCCAGCCGGTCATAAACAGACAAAGTATCCAAAAATTCCATATCACACCTCCACATAGGTAGGATAACACGTTCAGCTAGCGAATCTCAACAATATTATGCGGTGAGGCAGCGATGTCGGCGAATTGATTCTTTTGAGCGGACCTATTTATCGTCATTTTTCTTAGGAACGGCATAAAGAAGTTAAGATTTCTCGCTTCGCTCGAAATGACAAAGTGGCGCGCTTAATAATTTTCTACGCCACCGCCGCTTTGGATGTTGTCATTTCGAGCGGAGCGAGAAATCTTAGCACGTGTTCGTCCCGAACCTTCTCGAAAAGAGGCAATTATGATCGTACTTCGTCTAGCTCAATCGACCAGGGAGAAAACCTTAGAACCCGTTATGGCCTGACACGCCCGGGCGATGGCCATAGTCCTGGGATGGAGGGCATTCAGGAGGACGATATCCAGGCCGGCCGCAGCCAGCATGCCCAGGTAAGCTTCTTCGAGGTGGAGTCTTTTTTCTGATGGTCCCAGGCCGGAAGTGAGATTGGACAAACCGGCCACGGTCCGCACCGGGAAGCCCAACAACTCGGGGAGCAACCTGATAACGGTCAACACTTCCCTGGCCTGACCTGGTCCGTCTTGCCACATTAAAGGCGGGACAATGGGATCGATGATCAGCTTTTCAGGATCCAGACCGGCCTCCTGATAAGCCTGAAAAAGCTGGACGGCCACGT